>DASYUP010000288.1:0-9177 GCA_036001185.1 Thermoanaerobaculia bacterium | reverse complement strand
CCGGACCGTCGCCCGCGCGCCGGCGATCCGCAGCAGGAAGCCCGGCCGCGCCGACATCCGGCCGGGCTCCGCATGGCGCTGCAGGTTGACCTGCCACGCCTCGGGTGCCAGCTCGCCGCGCGCGATCTTCTCCAACCCGTCCCGCAGATCGGCCGCAGTCACGGCGCGCTCGGCAGCGGCGGCGCCGATCGCGAGCAGCCGCTGGGCCAGCGCCACGAGGGCCGGCGACTGCTCGCCCTCGGCGAGCTGGACGACCTGCTTCGCCGCTCCCGCGACCGCCACGTCCACCTCGCAGGTCTCCACCGTCACCGCGTCTCTCTCCTCTTCGCCGTACGTCTCCTTCATCTCCGCGAAACCCGCCTCGAGCAACGCCCGCACCATCGCCTCGAGCTGGGCCCGCGTCAGCCGGAACTGACTTCGCTCCTCCAAGATGCCCACACCGTTGCCGAAGACCCGCATGTTGCGCATCGCCGAGCCCTGCTGGCAGTCGACCGCCAGCCGCAGCGAGGTGAGGTCCGCCGGCGCGGCGAGCGCGCGCTCGAGGGCGCGCTGCAGCCGAGCGCCATCGGACGCCGTCGTCTCCCGCGCCGCCTCTTCTGCCGCCTCTCCCGCTTGGGCACCCCCGCGCGCCGGTTTCGCGGCCGGAAGCGAGCTGCCGCAACCGCTCAGCACCAGCAGGGCCGAGAGCCAGATGGGGAGCGCGTGCCGGCTGCCCGGAATTGGCATAGAGTGCAATCACTATATTGGTATTGGATTGGTTCGTTGGTTGGTTCCTTGGTCTCCCCTGCCGTTGCCGGGACGCCCCCCGCCTTTGCGGACCACGACCGCGGAAAGGAGCTCCGAATCATGCAGATGCGATGTGGATGGACCTTGCCCACCCTGGCTGCCGCGCTGCTGCTCGCCACCCCCCACCCCGCGTTCTCCTCACAGCTGACGCCCGAGAGCGGCAAGGCCATGCGCCATGACGTCTCGCCCAGGCTGGACGAGATGGCCGCCATGTCGGCCAGGGCGGTCAAGACCGGCAAGCCGGACCGCGAGCTGAACCCCCTGCGGGCGCCGCACGGTCGCGACGTGCCCGACGCCGCCGGCGGTCCCGACCCGCTGCTCCAGGACCAGGCGCAGCTCCCCGGCGCGCAGGCCGCGACGCCCCTGCCGCTGCGCAACTTCGAGGGGCTGAGCGACGACGACAACGCCGCCGTCGTCGGCGGCCGCATCGTGCCGCCCGACACCAACGGCGACGTCGGACTCTCTCACTACGTCCAGTTCATCAACCTCATCTTCGCCATCTACGACAAGACGACCGGCGCCATCATCGCCGGTGGCGGTCCCTTCGCCGGCAACACCTTGTGGGCCGGCTTCGGCGGGCCCTGCGAGACCAACAACGACGGCGACCCGATCGTCCTCTACGACCACCTCGCCGACCGCTGGCTGTTCAGCCAGTTCTCCATCAACGAGGGGATCCAGTGCGTCGCCCTGTCGAAGACCGGCGACCCGCGCGGCCCTTACGACCGCTGGGCCTTCCTCGTCTCTCCCGGGCAGCAGAACGACTATCCCAAGCTCGGTCTGATGCCCGGCGCCTACTACCTCTCGCTGCGCGATTTCCCGTCCAACGACGGCGACTTCGCGAGCGCCGTCGCCCTCGATCGCGCAGCGATGCTGGCCGGCAATCCCGCCGCCGGCTTCGTCAAGTTCAGCCTCCCCTGCCTGGCCAACGACTGCCCGGATGGCATCCAGCCGCCGCACCTCGAGGGCGCGGCGCCCGCCGCCAGCGCGCCCGGCATCTTCAGCCGCGCCTGGGACGACGACGTCGACGGCCCGCTCACCGGCGCCGACGGCTACCGCCTGTGGCAGCTCAGCCCCAACTTCGCCACCCCGGCCGCCTCCACGTTCACCGAGCTGCCGTTCGTCGTCAGCGCCGGCTTCGACAGCAAGATGTGCGGCGCCTTCCAGCGCGCCTGCATCATCCAGCCGGCACCCGGCGAGAAGGTGGACCCGGTCGACGAGCTGCAGATGTATCGCGCCCAGTACCGCCACTTCGCCGACCACGACGGGCTCGTCATCAACACCACCGTCGACGCCACCGGCCGCAACGTGGCGGGCGTCCGCTGGGCCGAGCTGCGCAACAGCGGCAGCGGCTGGACGCTCTTCCAGGAGGGCACCTTCGCACCCGCCGACGGGTTGAACCGCTGGATGGGCTCGGCGGCGATGGACAAGAACGGCAACATCGCCGTCGGCTACAGCGTCGCCGGCAGGCAGGCGTTCGCGTCGATCCGTTACACCTCGCGCGCGGCCGGCGATCCCCTCGGCACGCTGCCCGGCGGCGAGGTCTCGCTGATCGAGGGCTCCGACGTACAGTCGAAGTCGTTCAACCGCTGGGGCGACTACTCGTCGCTGAGCGTCGACCCGGTGGACGGCTGCACCTTCTGGTACACGCAGGAGTACCAGCGCAACGACGACGCCCGGCGCGACTTCGACTTCAAGACCCGGATCGGGGCGTTCAAGCTGCCGGGGTGCACCTAGCGCACGCCGGCACGGTGCTGCGGTGATGGCGGGCGCGGCAAGGGCCGCGCCCCATTCCACTGTCATCGCCGCAACGCTGTGCTATGGTCCCTCCCGCCATGGCGGAGGGCGCGCTATCGGGCGACGTCCGGGAAGCCGTCGAAGACCTGCAGGCCTACCTCTCCGACCAGGTCGCGCCGCTCCTGGTCCTCGACTCCGTTAACGTCTTGCTCGCCCACGCCCCTGAGCTGGGGGCGGAGGTGGTGCGCGTGTGGGTGAGCGGGCAGCTGCGCAACCCCACGGCGTCGGCCACCGACTATCTTTTTCACGCCATCAAGAAGATCCAACTGCTGGGCATGCTGCGGCTGGTCGAGAGCGAGCCCTTGCAAGCGTATCTCGACGGCGTCATCGATGCGCTCGTGGCCCAGACACCCGAGAGCGACCGCGAGGCGCTGCGGGCCTTCATGCTCACCGCCCGCGAGACCGAGACCAGCATGGCGGCGCAGGTGCAGGTGCTGCACCGGCCGCTGTTGCCAGGGGCGCCGCCCGCGGGGGGTGCGCCCGGTCAGCCCATCTCCGAGCAGGTCTCCGGCGAGCTCGCCGTCAGCATGCGGCAGTTCGCCTTGCTGCTGGCGCGACTGGGCCTCGACGAGCGAAAAGTTGGCAGCGGCCGCCCCGGCGATCGGGGCGCGGCTGCCGGCGACATACAAATCCCAATACCGATCGCACTGGAAGGGCGGGGCATCGCCGACCAGCAGCGGGCCTCACTGGCCGAGCAGGCCCCTCAGCTGCTGGTGGTCGCCACGCAGAGCGCGCGCAACCAGGGCGAGCTCGAGCAGCACTTGCAGAGCCTCAGCCGCGCCGGCCTGATGACCCAGGTGCGCCTATCCGAGCTCTTCACCACCCTGAGCCAGGGCCTTCCCAACTGGTCGCTCGGCGAGGCCGGCAGCCTCGAGAGCGGTCCGGCCCAAGCGATGCACCGCATCGTCGAGCTGGCCGGCGACCCGGCGAAGGCGACCGGCCACTTCCGCGAGCTGCTCAAGACGGTGGCCCAGCAGTTCAACGAACGCGCCCTCGGCCGCGCCGTGCAGGTTCTCGACGTCATCCACCGCGTGCTCGAGGAGAAGAAGGTCGACCGCGGCAGCGCCGACCTCATGCTCGCCACCGCCCACGAGGACCTCGATGCCGGGCAGCTCATGGCGCAGACGCAGCAGACGTCGAGCCTGCCGCTGCTGCGCCGCCTCCTCAACAGCTACCCGGCGCTGACTCCCGAAGGGTTGCTCAGGACCCTCGACAACGAGCCCGACCGCGCCCGCCGACGACTGTGGATCGCGCTGCTCGAGGCGCACGGCATCCCCGCTCGGCAGGCAGCGCTCATCCGTCTCGAGCAGTCCTTCGTCGAGCCCACCCAGAGCGCGCACCTCTACTGGCTGCGCCGCAACTTCGTCTACTTGCTTCACCGCATCAAGCCGGCGGCCGGCGACGACGTGCTGCGCGAGGTCCGGCTCGGCGCCCGCTGTGCCGACCTCAAGCTGCCGGCGCCTCTGGTGCGCGAGGCGTTGATCGACCTCGGCCTGCGCCACCACCCCGAGGCCGAGACCGTGCTGCGGCAGCGGCTCGAGGAGCTGGAGCGGCTGCTCGAGCAGGGTGCGACGGTGCCCCACGACCCCCCCGAGCTGCGCCGCATGGTCGGCCTGGTCATCTCTGGCCTCGCCCGCCATGGCACGTCGAGCGCGCGCCGCGCGGTGGTCGCCCACGGCCTCTCCCAGAAGCCGGCCCTGGGCGACACCCTGGAGCGGCTAGGCGAGCTGTCGACCGTCGACCTTGCCGAGGACCCCGAGGTCGTCGACCGCCTGCTCGAGGCGCTACGCGCCCAGCTCCCGGTGCGCGTGTTCGGCGTGCAGATCCGCCGGCACGACGGCAGCACCCAACTCGTGCACGCCCTCGCGGCGACGCGCTCGCCGGCGGTGCGCCAGATGTTCGAGGAAATCGCGCGGCAGTTTCCGGGGGAGAGCTTCGGCAAGGAGGCGGCCGCCGCGCTCGCTGGCTGGAACGTCAAGCCGCCCCCGCCGGTCGAGGTCGAGAGCACCGCCCAGACCGCGCCGGCCGCGGCATCGGTGGCCGGGCTCAGCGGCGACCTCGAGGTATTCGGCCTCCCTGAGCTGCTGCAGACGCTGTCGCAGGCGGAGTCGTCGGGCCGGCTGGTGCTGCGCAACCGTGCCGGCACCGTCGTCGGCGAGATGCTGCTGCACAAGGGCGCCGTACGCGACATGCGGGCGTACAATCTCACCCTGCCCTACGCCTTTTACCAGATGCTCGAAGACCCGCAGCCCGGGACCTTCGAGTTCAGCCGCCTGCCGGCCGAGTCGGTCCCCGAGGGTCCTGCGCACAACGTCATGGGGTTGCTGATGGAGGGCATGCGCCGCTACGACGAGCTGCAGCGCGCCCGCGTGCTCGCCCCCGACCACGCCTTCCTGCGCGCCACCGGCAGCCGGCCGACGCCGCCGGCGCACGAATCCGACGGTGGCTTCATTCGCGACCTGTGGACGCGCATGAAGGACGGCGGCACGCCGCGCCAGTGTGAAGCGGCGATGGCCGCCGACTCCTACCGCATCCGCAACCTGCTCGCCCACTGGCTCGCCGAAGGGGCGATCGCCGTCCGCGAGGCGGGGGAGAATGCTGCGCCGTGAAGCCCGCCCACCGCGCCCCATTCGTTGCGCTGCTGCTGTTCGCCACGCTTGCCGGCGCAGCGACCACCGCCAGCGCCGAGAACCGGGCGGCTGAGCGCGCCCGCCGCGCCGTCGACTCCGGCCACGTCGTCCCCGGGCGCGACCTGCTGCCGCTGATCGAGGAGCTGCGCCGCTCGCGCGACCCGGAGGAGCGGCGCGAGCTGGTGGACACCATCGCCGACCTCGGCGACCGGCGCAGCACCAGCCCCAACGCCGTCAAGGCCTACCTGCTCGAGGAGGCGACCCCGGTGCTGCTCGAGGTGGCGAAGAACGGCCACCAGCCCTTCCTGCAGGGCGACGCCATCGTCGCCCTGCGCGAGATGGGGGCGCCGCGGGCGGTGCTCGAGCAGGCGGCGGCGATCGCCGAGGCCGACGCCGACGAGTTCGTGCGCAGCCGCGGCGAGATCCTGCGCAACTACATCGCCTCCCTGCCGGCGGAGGACGCGGCGACCGCCACCAAGCCGGCCGACGCCGAGCGCGCCCAGACGGCCGTCGCCTACCTCGACAAGCTGGGCGTGACGGTCTCCACCGAGTCGCTGCGCACGGCGGCCCGCGACGCCAACCCGGAGATGGTGCAGGCCCTGCTCGACGCCGGCGTCGCCCCCGACACCGGCGTGCGCACCCTCAACGAGACGCCGCTCTTCCTCGCCGTCACCACCGGCTGCTCGAGCCAGGGCCAGGAGACCGACTGGCTGGTGGAGACGGTCCGCCACCTGCTCGCCGCCGGCGCCGACCTCACCTTGCACGACGACAACAACAACACGGCGCTCACCCACGCGGCCCACGAATGCGGGCCCCGCATCGTCGAGCTGCTGGTCGCCGGGGGCGCCAAGGTGAGCGGCCGCAACGGCAGCGGCCTGTCGCCGCTGAGGATGGCGCTGGTGATGGGCAACCTCGACGCCGCCGAGGTGCTGGTGAAGAAGGGCGCGCGCCTCGCCGGTGAAGAGCTCGCCATGGTCAAGGCCTCGGTCACCGACGCGCGGGGCAAGGCCCTCGTTCGCAACGCGAGCGGCGGACACTAGGTTGGCAGAACCAGGGTTGGCAACACGGGGTTGGCGAACTAGGTTGGCGCGAACCAGGTTGGCGCGAACCAGGTTGGCGGGCTAGGTTGGCAACCGGCAGCGAGAAGCGGCGCGAGTGGCGGCTGGCGGGGATCATCGTCTTCGCCGCCGTCGCCGTCCTCGTCCTGGCGGCGGCGCTGCGCATCCTGGCGCCCTTCCTCTCGCCGTTGATGATCGGCGCCACGCTGGTGATCCTCACCTACCCGCTTTACCGCCGCCTGCGCGACCGGCTGCACGGGCGAGCGGGCCTGGCGGCCGGCCTCATGCTGCTCGGCGTCACCTTCCTGCTCATCCTCCCGGCCTTCCTGCTCACCCTGTTGCTCGTCGCCCAGGCCAACGCGCTGATCGAGCGCCTGCAATCGCCCGAGACGCGGGCAATGCTGGGCTCTTTCGACTTTGCCAGCCACCTGCGCTTCCTGCAGCGCTGGTTCCCCAACTTCGACCCCGCCACGGTGAGCCTCGAGCGCATGGTGCCGCCGGTGCTGCAGCAGATCCCCGGCTGGGTGGCGCGGCACGGCGGTGCGCTGCTCGGCGGCCTCGCCGGCGCGGTGGTCGGCTTCTTCCTGGTGCTGCTCTCGTCCTTCTATTTCTACGTCGAGGGGACGGCGATGCTGGCCGAGCTCGAGGCGCTATCGCCGCTGCCGCGCCGCTACGACCGGCAGTTCTGGGCGCGGCTGGTGGCGGTGATCGAGGCCACCTTCCGCGGCCAGGTGATGACCTCGCTGGCGCAGGGCATCGCCACCACCGTCGGGCTGCTCATCGCCGGCGTGCCGGGGGCATTGCTGTGGGGGGCGGTCGCCTCGGTGGTGGCGCTGCTGCCGATGGTGGGCGGCGCCGCGGTGTGGGTGCCGGCGACGATCTATCTCGGCATCGACGCCTCGCTGGGCCACCGCGGCTGGGGGTGGGCCATCTTTCTCGCCCTCTGGGGCGTGCTGGTGGTGTCGACGATCGACAACGTGGTGCGGCCGTGGGCGATGAAGGGTCAGGCCGAGCTGCCCGCCGTGCCGCTGCTCTTCGCCGTGCTCGGCGGGCTGCAGGTGTTCGGCTTCATCGGCCTGGTGGTGGGGCCGCTGGTCTTCTCGCTGCTCAAGACGGTGATCGACATCTACAAGGAGTCGTTCGCCGAGGCTCCCGAGTCCGCCGCCTGAGGGGTCCTCACCGAACGAACCGCGCCGGAATAGCCCACAACCCCTTCCCCTCGTCATTGCGAGGAGCGCAGCGACGAAGCAATCGCGACGCCGCGGCGTCGAGATCGCTCGCTTCGCTCGCGATGACAGCAGCTACGATCCGCCCTGCGGGTCCTCCCCCAGCCGCTCGGGGTCGCCCCACACCGCGCCCAGCGCGTGTGCCGGCCAGATCTCGAGGTAGCTCGCGAGAAGAGCCAGCGCCGGCACGATGAGCCAGGGGAGGAAGGGAAGGGGCAGCAGGAACATCGCCACCGCCCGCAGGATCAACAGGTAGGCATCCCAGCGCAGCCGCTGCTTGAGCTGGCGCTCGGGCAGCTCGTCGTAGCCGCGCTGGAAGGCGCCCACCAGCTGGATGGCGGCGACGCCGCCGAAGGCCGCCCACAGCCCCGGCGTGACGCGGATCTGCCGCCACATCTCGGGATCGAGCAGGTAGCCATGGAGAGGGATGAGGACGATCCAGTAGGGCAGGCAGACGAACACCACCATGACGGCCCACGCGACGACGCCCCCCGCGGCGCGCTTGAGGGCGCCGGCACCGGGCTCCCGCGTCTCGCGCATCGCCCGCGGCAGGACGGCGGTGAAGATCGCGGTCAGCCCCGCGAGGCCGTCGAACCAGAAGCTGAAGATGACCAGTGACACCGACCAGCCGAGGGCGAAGACGCCCACCACCGGCACCAGGTTGCGGCCAATGACCAGCCAGGCGGCCGGACGCGCCCGCAGGTCGCGCCAGTGCGCGGCGAGGCTCGGCGGGCGGCGCTGGGGGCCGGCCATCAGAACGGATTGGTGGCGAACACCGACAGCTCGGGCACGAAACCGCGGTCGTCGATCTCCAGGATGCCGACGATGGCGGCGGCGATCTCCTGCGGCCGCAGCTTCTTCGCCGACGCCGCCTGCTGCGCCCCCACCTTGGCGAAGAAGCCGGTCTGCACCTCGCTGGGGTTGACCAGCATCACCCGCACGTTGTGGCGGCGCAGCTCGTCGCGCCAGCACTCGGTCATGCCGCGCAGGGCGAACTTCGACGACGAGTAGGCGGTGCTGTTCTTGCCCCCCTTGAGGCCCGACGTGGACGAGATGTTGATGAGGTGGCCCGCCGACTGGCGGACGAAGTGCCGCGCCGCCTCCCGCGCCATGAGGAAGGCGCCGAAGACATTGGTGCGATAGACCGCCTCGAGGTCCTCGAGCGTCATGTCGACCAGTGGCGCGAAGCGGCCGAAGCCGGCGTTGTTGACCAGGATGTCGATACGCCCGTACCGCTCGACGAACTCGGCGACCGTGCGCACGGCATCGGCCTCCACGCCGACGTCGCCGGTGATGGCACCGGCGCCGATCTCGTGCGCCGTCGCCTCCAGCGGCTCGCGGTGGCGGCCGGTGATCACCACGTCGGCACCCTTGCCGATGAGCCCCTCGGCGATGCCGCGCCCGATTCCTTCGCTGCCGCCGGTGACCAAGGCCTTGGCCCCTCTGAGCTGCATGGCTGCCCTCCTTGGGCAGAGACCTATCACAGCAGCGCGGCGGCGCCCATCCGGAGTTAGGATCGCGCGGTGCGCAATCACGCGGTGAGTGCCACCTGCCTGCGCCTCGCCACGACCCTGCTGCTCACCCTGCCGACGCTGGCGCAGGCCGCGGCTGCCCCGCCGGCAGCGGCAGCCCCCGCCGCCACCGCGTTGCCGCCCCTTTCCTGCGTGCAGGAGGTGCGCGGTG
>DASYUP010000287.1:0-6803 GCA_036001185.1 Thermoanaerobaculia bacterium | reverse complement strand
CGCGATCTCGAGCAGGCCCTCGAGCTGGGCCGCGAGGATCCACAGCTGCTGTACAACGCCGGCACCGGACGGCTCGGTGCCGGCGCCCCCGGGGCGGCGCTGCCGATGCTGTCGCGCGCCGCCGCCGCGCCCGGCCCGCTGCAGCCGGAAGCCCTCTACAACCTCGGCAACGCGTATCTCGCCGCCGGCGATCCCGCGGCGGCGGCCGACGCCTATCGCGCGACCTTGCGCCTGCGTGCCGACCACCGGCCCGCCAAGCACAACCTCGAGCTCGCGCTGCGGCAGCTCCAGCAGCGACCGCTGCCCGCCCCCGAGCAGCCTCCCAAGCAGGAGGGCGGCGGCGGCGGCCAGGCCAGCGGCGGCGGCGCCCAGCCTTCACCAGACCAGGGGGGTGGCGGGCAGCAGCAACCCCAGCCGCAACCGCCGAGCCCGCAGCAGCAGGCGCAGGGCTCTGCCTCCCCGCGCCTGCCCGGCTTCGCTCCCCAGAAGGACATGAGCGCCGACCAGGCCGCCGCCCTGCTCGAGGCGGTGGAGAATCTCGAGCGCGAGCAGCGTCGCGCGCAGGCCGAGCAGGCGCGCCGGCAACGCGCTCGCGAGGCGACGGAGAAGGACTGGTAGCGATGCGGGCCGGCAACCGCCCTGCCGTCGTTGCCGGTGCGCTGATCCTCGCCGCCCTGGCGCCGGCGCCAGCCGCCGCCGGCTCCGTGCACGTGACCCTGGCACCACCTCGCCTCGCGCTCGGCCAGGTCGCCGAGCTCAGCTTCGAGGTGACCCGCTCCGACCTCTCGTCGATCCGGCTCGGCCCGCGCTTCCAGCTCGACAACTTCGAGATCGTGGGCGGCCCGGCGAAGACCGACAGCATGACCTGGGTCAACGGCGAGCTGTCGCATCGCATGGTCCTCACCTGGTACCTGGCGCCCCAGCGCCCCGGCAAGGCGCGCGTCTACGGCCTCGCCCTCGTCGCCGGCAAGCAGAGCCTGCCGCTCCCCGACCAGGAGGCCTGGGTCGACGAGGTGGGTGCCGCGGGTGCGGCGCCCAGGCCCGACGACGGCAATCCCCCCAACCGGAGCGGCGATCCCTTCGCCCAGCTCTTCCGCGACCTCTTCCCGCAGCCGCCGACGCCGGCGACGGCGACGGCCGAGCCGCAGATCCTGCTGCGCGCCGAGCTCACGCCCGCCAACCCGTGGGCCGGGCAGCAGCTCGTCTACACCCTCTACCTGCTCGCCGAGCGGCGGCCGCCGGGCGAAGGGCGAGTCGTCGTCGAGACCATCTTCCCGCGCCGGGTGCCGCGCTTCCAGGGCTTCTGGTCGCAGGAGATCCAGCTCCCCGAGTCGGGCCAAGCCGAGATGGTGGAGCTCGACGGCAAGCTCTGGTGGCGTCAGGCGATCCTGCAGCGCGCCCTGTTTCCCTACGAGCCCGGCGCCCACCCCATCGAGAGCGCCGAGGCCGACCTGCGCCTCGTCTACTTCCGGCCCCTCGGCTTCGGGCTGGGGGAGGAGCCGGTGCGTCCGGGCGCCGTGCGGCGGGTGAGCAACGCGCTGACCGTTGCCGTGCGCGCGCTGCCGCCAGCGCCGGCGGGCTTCGGCGGCGCCGTCGGGCAGCTGCGCGCGCGCGTCCGCCTGAGTCCCGACGAGGTGCGCGCCGGCGAGGCGGCGATCCTCACCGCCGAGCTCACCGGCAGCGGCAACCTCAACGGTCTGCCCGACCCGCGGCTGGCCGACCTCCCCGGAGTGCAGCTGTCGCCGGCGCAGGAGTCGACCCGTCAGCGCGTGGATGGCACCCGGGTGGACGCCACTCGCAGCTGGACGTGGACCCTAGTGCCGCGGCGGGCCGGACAGTGGCGCCTGCCGCCGCTCGAGTGGGTCACCTTCGATCCGGTGGCGGGGGCGTACCGCACGCTGCGCACCGAGCCGCAGCAGCTCGCCGCCCTGCCGCCGGCGCCGGTGCCGGCTGCCGGGCCGGCGGCTGCCAGTCGGCGGCAGCCGCAAGGCTCCCCCCTGTGCGCCCCGCTCCTCTGGGGCGTCGCCGGCGCCACCGGCGCCCTCGCCCTGGTGGGGCTGGTGGCCCTGGCGCAGCGCTGGCGCGGCCGCGACGGCAAAGCGCGCAAGCAGCTACTGGCGCAGGTCACGGCGGCCCTCGGCCAGACCCAGCCCCGCCATGCCGCGGGGGCCGCGGAGGCGGCCTGGCGGAGCTTCCTCGGTGCCCGCTTCCACCTGCCCACCGAAACGCCTCCCACCCAGTGGCCCACCCTGCTGGCGCGGCGCGGCCTCGGCCCGGCCCTCGCCGGCGAGGTGGTGCGCCTGGTCGACGACCTCCACTACCTGCGCTATGCCCCCCAGCTCGCTTCCACTGAGTCCCTGCAGCGCGAGTTGCTCGAGCGCTCGCGCCGGCTGGCTCGACGGCTCGCCTAGAGTGCCCTGAACCCGCCGTTTGGGCGGGCTCTCCCCCTTCTGTTATCGTTGGTCGGCGCTTCGGCTTCCAGGGAGCGGTGGCTCGCGCCGGCTCGGGGGCCGGGCGGCGTTTGCGTTCGCTTCATCACACAAGAAGCTGCATGGTCGACGTTCACTGCCTGGGGCCCCGCGAGCTGGAGCGCTTCCTCCTCCGCCGGCGTGCCAGCCACAACTTCCCGCCGCAGATGAGCCTGGCCGAGAACCTGGTGGAGATCCTCCGCAAGGCCAACGAGTTCGTCCCCTCCTCCGCCGGCTCGATCCTGCTCGACAACCCGACGCAGAAGCTCCCCGACCGCCGCCTCAACGAGCTCTACTTCATCTCCGCCTTTGGCTACAACTCCGACGAGCTGCTCGGCCGCGCGATCCCCGCCGACGCCGGCATCGCTGGCCACGTCTACACCACCGGCCGCTCCTACTTCTCGGCCGATGTCGCCAGCGACCGCCACTTCTACTCCGGCGTCGACGAGGCGATCCGCCACCGCACCGAGTCGCTGGTGGCGATCCCCATCCGCATCGAGAAGGAAGTCTGCGGCGTCCTCGAGCTGGTCAACCGGCAGGGCGCCGAGGACTACACCGCGCGCGACCTCGACCTGCTGGAGATCTTTGCCAGCTACATCTCGGTGTCGATCCAGAACGTGCTCGACGCCCGCCTGGCGCAGGAGATCGCCAAGCGCGACAACCTCACCGGGTTGTACAACGATCGCTACCTGCACATCGGCCTCGCCCGCAGCATCGAGGCCTGCCGCGAGCTTGGCCACGACCTGGCGGTGCTCTTCCTCGACCTCGACTTCTTCAAGCGCGTCAACGACACCTACGGCCACCTCGCCGGCAGCCAGGTGCTGCGCGAGATCGGTAAGCAGCTCGGCGAGACGGTCGCCACGCCCGAATCGCTGGTCGCCCGCTACGGCGGCGACGAGTTCGTGCTGGCGATCGCCGAGATGGGCCTCGAGGAGGCCACCCGCCTGGCGGACTCGATCCGCCTGAGCATCGCCGCGCGTGTCTTCTGCGACGGCCCGGGCGACATCCACCCCGAGCCCTTGCACCTGCGCGGCATCACCTGCTCGGTGGGCATCGCCACCCTCCATCGCCACATCCCCCCCGAGCTGCCGCTCAAGGACGCCAAGAGCTCCCTGCTGCGCCACGCCGACACGGCGATGTACATCGCCAAGGAGACCGGCCGCGACCGCATCCAGGTGGCGCCGGTGGGCGGCGTCGCCGAGCGAATGCCGCTGGGGCGAACGCACGCGGACTGAACGAACGGTCGGTCGCTGGACCGGATCGAATCAACGTACCGGATCGATCCCGCACGAGCGGTGCGGCCGAGCAGCAGGGATCACTCGTCAACCCGAGGACCCGCAGGGCTCGTGGCGATCTCGACGTCGAGATCGCTTCGTCGCTGCGCTCCTCGCGATGACGCGTGCACTTCTTCCGGATGTCGCACTCTTTCTTCCTGGCCGCCTGGGCCGCCGGTGTGATCGCCGCTGCGGGGCGGTTCGGGTTGTGGGCGACTGAGCACGGCCTGGGGACCCACTTGCCCTCCGGCGGGGGCGCGGGCGGTGAACGCGCCGGCGCCTGCCGGAGGGCCGCCGCATAGGCGGTCTCCGCAGGGCGCTGTTTCCCGGGTGGTGCCCGCCTGCGGCCCGGAGGCCGGCCCTCGCGTCTTCGCGAGGGACGTTGCGCCGGCGCCCGCCCGCACCCCCGCCGGAGGGCTAGTGGGTCAGGCCGCGCGCACCGGAGCCCGCAACCCGAACCGCCCCGCAGCGGCGACACTCCACAGTCGCAGCTACCACTCCGGCTCCGGCTCCGGCTCCGGCTGCAGCTGCGAGCCGTGGTCTGCCTTCGGACGCTTGCGTCCTAGCACCCGGCCGCTCTACCGCATCGCCTCCATCGGCGACAGCCTCGCCGCGCGGATCGCCGGGTAGAGGCCGAACACCACTGCCAGCACCAGCGCGATTCCCCACGCCAGCGCCAGACCGTAGGGGTTGACCACCAGGCCGTAGGGGAACTTGTCGGCGAGGGCGCGGCAGAGGGCGCTGCCGGCAAGGGTGCCGATGGAGGCGCCGATGGCCGCCAGCACCGTCGCCTCGAGCAGGAACTGCACCAGGATCTGGTGATCGTCGGCGCCGATCGCCTTGCGCAGCCCGATCTCGTAGCGGCGGTCGGTGAACGAGATCAGCATCACCGACAGCACACCCACGCCGCCCACCAGCAGCACCGTGCCGGCGAGGCTGTAGAGCACCACCGCCCAGCCGTGCATCTGGTTCTCGAAGTCCTGGAAGCCGCGCGCCGCCTCGGCGTCGAGGTTCTTCACCTCGACGTCCTCGATGCCGTGATGGGCCTGGCGCGCGCGGCCGAGCATGGCCGCCGATACCTCGTCGAGGTCGCGAGTGTTCTTCAGCTTGACCGAGACCAGGGTGAGCTGATGGTCGGCATCGAGACGGTCCATGTAGGTCTCGAGCGGCAGCAGCACACCGTTGGCGTCCTGCCACATCTCCTCGTTGAAGATCTGGCCGGACGCCAGCACGCCGATGATGCGGTAAGGGACGCCCTCGATGACCACGTCGCGTCCGACCGGGTCGCTGCCGCCGAACAGCTTGGCGGCGAGCGTGGCTCCCACCACCGCCACCTTCGAGTGGCGGCGCTGGTCGTCGGCGGTGATGCCGCGGCCAAGGCCGATGGGCCGGTTCATCAGGAAGGAGTATTCGGAGGTGACGGCGCTGGCGAACATCCGCTCGGTGCCGCCTGCCGTGCGCACCGCCGTCCGCTTGCTGGCGCGCGGCGAGAAGCCGAGCACCTTGGGGTGTGGTGCGGTGATGCGCGGCAAGTCCTCGTAGCGCAGACCGGTGCTCATGGCGAACCGCTTCTGGTCCTCGGAGGTCTTCGGCGAGCGGGGGCTCAATACCAGCGTGCCATCCCAGCTCATGCCGGCGAAACCGGTGGAGATCTTGTCCTGCACGCCGTCGAGCACCGAGGTCATCACCACCAGCGCGAACACCCCGAGCATCAGCAGGGTGAGGGTGAGCGCCGAGCGCAGCTTGTGCGCCCACAGCTCGCGCAGGCCGCCGGTGACCACCTCCCAGACCAGCGCCAGCTTGACGCCGAAGGAACGCCGGCGCCGCCGCGGCCGGGCGGCGCCCGCCACCGGCTGCTCGGCCACCGCCGGCTGGAACAGGCTCATCACCTCACTCATAGCGCAGCGCCTCCATCGGCGACTGCCGGCTCGCCTTGGCCGCCGGGTAGAGCGCGAAGAGGAAGCCGAAGACCATCGCCATCAAGGTGGCGAAGATGAAGCTCTTGGGTGCCAGCGCCAGCGGGATGCCGATCGACTTGGTGATCGTCCACGAGAAGGCGATGCCGATGAGGTAGCCGGCGAAGCTGCCCAGCAGAGTGAGCAGCAGCGCCTCGGTCATGAACGATTTGAAGATCTCGCGGCCGGAGGCGCCGAGCGCCATCTTCACCCCCACCTCGCGCACCCGCTCCTTGAGCGAGGCGAGCTGGATGTTGACGTTGACCATGCCGCCGCCGATCAGCGCCAGCACGCCGGAGAGCATGAAGATGACGTTGTAGACGTCGCCCTGGGAGAGCTGGCGCTCCAGACGCTTCTTCACGTCGTCGAGACGGAAGTCCTCCTGCAGGCGATGGTTGACGGTCACCAGCGACGAGAGCTCCTTGGAGAAGTCGACCATCTGCTTGAGGTCCGGCACCCGGAAGGTGACGCGATCCAGACGGTGGTAATCGTCGCCTTGCATGCGCGAAGAGATGAGGTCCGCGGGCACCGCCAGGATGCGGTTGCGCCAGGCGAAGATGTTCTGCTGCCCTTCGCGGAAGCGGAACACTTTCTCGCGGAAGACGCCGACGATGGTCACCGGCACGGTGCCGACCCGGATCTGCTTGCCGACGATGTCGCCGGTGGGGAAGAGGACGCTGGCCGTCTCCGAGCCGAGGATGGCAACCGGCGCGCCGATCTCCAGATCGCGCGCCGAGAAGCCGCGGCCCTGCTCGATCTCGTAGCCGTTCATCGCCACGTAGTCGGCGCCGATGCCGTTGATGTCGCGCTCCTGGTCGGCGAACTCCGAGCGCACCCGCGCCCGCGCCTGCTTGAGCACGCTGGTGGCATTGACCCCTTTCGCCGACTTGAGCTCGCCGCCGCGGGTGGCGTCGTCGAGGCGCAGGCCGAGGTTGGCGGTCTGCAGCGCGCTCGGCGTGCCGTCGTTGATGATGTCCACCGGCAGCACGTTGAGCTTGTCGATGCCGCCGACGCGGCGGAAGATGCGCTCGGTCTGCTGCCGCTGGCTGTCGGAGATCGAGAAGCCGCCGAGCACCGACGCCACTCCCAGCATGACGCCCAGCGCC
>DASYUP010000286.1:0-4205 GCA_036001185.1 Thermoanaerobaculia bacterium | reverse complement strand
GCAGGGTGTAGAAGGCGAAGGCGGTGAGCAGCGCCCCGGTGGTGACCACCGCCACCAGGCCGAGCAGCTGCTGGCGGATCGACAGGCGCCGCAGCACGCTCACCGGCCATCCCCTTCACCAACCCGGCGGGCGAGCTTGAGCAGCCTGGCGGAGATCTCGAACCCCTCGCGGCGCGCCACCTGCTCGTTGACCTCGAAGCCGATCTTGTCGTTGGTGACGAACAGGTTGATGAGCACGCCGCGGGCGGCGAAGCCCTCGCTGTCGGCGACGGTGAGCACGCCGTTGCCGCGGGTGGCGGCCAGCACCGGCTCGAGCCGGTCGCGCTCGGAGGAGGAGATGAACAGCAGCTGGCAGCCGGCGGCCTCGGCCGGCGCTTGCAGCTGCCGCAGCTCGATACGGCGGGCGTCGATGCGATGGTCGCGCGCCAGCTCCTGCAGCGAGTCGCCGAAGGGATCGGTGCCAATGAGGCAGAGCCGGAAGGGTCGCCCCGCCTCGGCGCGGGCGGTGGTCCGTACTCCCTGCTCGTGCCGGTCCGGCCACTTCACGAAGTGGGTGAAGCGCTCGAGGAACTCGGCCTTCAGGCGGTACTCCTCGATGCGCAGGATGCGCACGTCGTCCGCGGACCCCCGGCTGGCCGCTCCCTGCAGGGGCGCGGCGGGCGCTGTCGCCAGGGCGAGCAGGAGGGCGACGAGCTTGCGCACTCGTTTGGCGCCAATCATACGGCGGGCGGGCCCGCCGTACCCACCACTCGGTGGGAGCCATCACCCGCTGGCGGTGCGCGCTCAGCTGCCGCCGAGCTCGCGCAGATCCTGGGCGTCGAGCCGGATGCCGGCGGCGGCGACGTTCTCTTCGAGGTGCGCCACTCGCGAAGTGCCGGGAATGGGGAGCATCACCGGCGAGCGGCGCAGCAACCAGGCGAGGGCGAGCTGCGCCGGGGTGGCGCCGTGGCGCTCCGCCACCTTCAACAGGGCGGCGTGGTGAGCGAGCTGGCCAGTCTTGAGCGGGAACCAGGGGAGGAAGCCGATCCCCTCGACGGCACAGAGGTCGACCATCTCGTCCCACTCGCGGTCGAGCATGTTGTAGCGGTTCTGAACCGCGGCGACGGGGAAGAAGGGGCGCGCCAGCTTCACCTCGTCGGGGCCCACCTCGGAGAGGCCGAGCAGCCGCACCTTGCCCTCGCGGCGCAGCTCGGCGAGGGTGCCGAGCTGGTCCTCGGCTGGCACCTTGGGGTCGAGGCGGTGGAGCTGGTAGAGGTCGATGCGTTCGAGGCGCAGGCGGCGCAGGCTTCCTTCGCAGGCGCGACGCAGGTGCTCCGGGCGGCCGTTGGTCACCCACTGGTTGGGTCCCGGGCGCTCGAAGCCGCCCTTGGTGGCGATCACCAGACCGGCGGGGTAGGGGTGGAGGGCCTCGGCGATCAGCTCTTCGCTGACGTGGGGTCCGTAGGAGTCGGCGGTGTCGATGAGGTCGATGCCGAGCTCGGGCGCCCGGCGCAGCGCGCGCAGGGCCTCGGCACGGTCGCGCGGTGGCCCCCAGATGCCGTCGCCGGTGAGGCGCATGGCGCCCAAGCCGAGGCGGCAGACGGTCAGCTCGCCGCCTAGGCGGAAGGTGCCGCTGGCGGCGGCGGTGATGGGCTCGCGGCTACGGGACGGGGAGGTTGGGTGGTGTTCCGGGTGGTTGGCGTGCGTCATGCTCGGACTCAGCTAAGCAAACCAGGCGCCAGGTTGGGACACAGCCGCTCCCCCCGCGGGCGATTGTAACCGGCGCCACCGTCTTCACGTAGAGCGGGGAGGAGGAGGTGGCAACCATGGACGCGACGATGACCACCACTGCCTTTGACATTCAGGGCTTGCGCGTGGCGCGCAGCCTCGGCGTGGTGCGCGGCATTACCGTGCGCTCGCGCTCGATCTTCGGCACCATCGGCGGCGCCCTGCAGACCCTCGCCGGCGGCAACATCACGCTCTTCACCGAGCTGTGCGAGAAGACCCGCGGCGAAGCCTTCGCCATGATGATCACCCACGCGCAGCAGCTGGGAGCCAATGCAGTCATTGGCGTGCGCTACGACGCCACCGAGGTGATGGATGGCGTCACCGAGGTGCTGTGCTACGGGACGGCGGTGGTGGTGGAGCAAACCGCCTAGAAGTGGCGCCGATCGGACGCGCGGGTTCGCTCCCGGGGCCGATCCGGCGCCGCGTGCTCCAGATCCAGCCGTCGTCTACGGAGTGGCTACGGCTGGATGGTCGCCTCGGCAGGCTGCCATTGGCATGGCGCGGAGCGCGCCGTCCAGCATTCCCACGTAGAGCTGATCGGCGGCGGCCGAGATACCGCGTGGCACCCCGCCAATCGGGCACTCCCACGCCTGCTCGCCATTGTCTAGCCGCAGGGAGACCAAGGTCCCGCTGGTCCCCAACACCACCTGGTCGCCGACCACCAGCGGTCGGAACGTGGAGATCTCCTTGGCGGCTCTCCAGCGCCAGCGCTCGACGCCGCTGCGGGAGTCGCGGCAGGTCAGGGAGTGGCCGGTTTCCGAGGAGAGTGCCAGCAGGCAATCCCCCGCGACCTGCAGATCGCCGTAGAGCATGCCGCCGGCGTCGATGGTCGCCTCGACCTTCCCTGTTCTGAGGTCGAGGCGGAAGAGGTGACCCGACATGTCACCAATCCAGGCGCTCTCGGCGGCGACCGCGATGGAGGTATTCAGGCCTCGCTGCAGTCTCGTCGTCCAGCGGCGCTCTCCCGTGCGAGCGTCCAGCGCGGCCACGTGCCCGTCCGGCCAGGAAACCAGGAGCAGGCCGTCGGCCAGCGCCGGGTCGTCCCGCGGCCAGTCGTTCGCCGGCACGGTCGTTTCGGCGACGGTCCAGATCACTCGACCCGTGCCGGTGTCGACTGCCGTGACGTCGCCCGCACCTCCTACGGCGTAGGCGACACCCTCGCGCCCCAGCACTTGCCGTGAGACTCCGCGTGCGAACTGCTGCTTCCAGCGCACCGCGCCGGTGGCACTGTCGAAGGCATAGAGCCATTCGGCGCGGCCATCCGCGCCGACGACGACCGTGCCGTCCGCTACCAGCGCGTCGCCATGGAAGGTCCCCGACTCGCCGTCGGCGGCGGTGTCGTGCGACCAGACTTCCTCACCGGAGCGCCGCGAAAAGGCGACGAAGCGGCCCGAGCAGGAACCGACGTAGACGAGCTCCCCCGTGACCACGGGGGTGATGAAGATTCAACCGTGGGTCTCTCGCGACCAGGTCGGCACCGGGTCGGCAGAGAGGGCCGACGACGTGGTGGCGGCAACGAGCAGGAGCGTGACACTGCTGCGCAGGGCGGCGCGTAGGACCATGGTGCACCTCCTCGGAGTCAGTGTAATCCCCGGAACGGTCGTCGAGTCAAGCCATCGCTGGGCTGCATCGCCGGCGCTCTGCCGGAGGCTTGCCAGCCTCGTCCGCAGCGCCGGCGTCACGCTTCGAGATCTTACTCCGCGGCTCGCTGAGGAGGCTGCCGAGCCCGAGCTTTGCGGAGTCCCCTGACCCGCTTCATTCCGCTTTCAAGAGCTGCTCGAAGCTGGCGTCGATCGTCTCCCGGCCGCACAACAACGTGATGGGCTGCGGGTCGTCGTCGGCGACCACCCGCAGCGGCTGCCCACGCCGCGCGGCCGCCCGCAAGTGGGCGTACGCGGCGGCCGGGTCGGCCCGCGTCTCGACATCGCCGACCCGTACGACCCGCTCCGGGGCGCCGCACCGCACGAGCCCGCTGTGCAACAGAGTGCGGAAGACCTCGAAGCTCGCCTGCGACTCCTCAGGCGGCGCCAGGACGACGCGGTAGCCGGCCCCCTGCAGGAGCTGCACCAGGAAGCGGTCGGCGCCGGTCGCCACCCCGCGGCGGATCATCCGCTGCAGCGCGAACACCACCTCGCGGTTGCCGGCGAGCTTGTCGAGCCAGCCGAGGAAGACCCCGGTGCCATAGACGTTGCCCGCCTGCCCTCCTTCCTCGAACATGTGCCGGACGAGGAGGCCGACCCCCCCCTCACCGGGGTGCGCCGTCTCCACCGCGCGGTCGGCGACGAAGAGCAGCATCGGGCCGCAGGTGTACCAGCTCTCCCAGCCGCCGCGCGCCGGGGCTGCGAGCAGCGCCTCGCCGTCGAGCCCGACGAGGCACTGGTTGGCCAAGTCGACGACCGTCGCCGCGAGGTCGGCCTCCGACAGCACGCCGAGCCCGT
>DASYUP010000285.1:0-6436 GCA_036001185.1 Thermoanaerobaculia bacterium | reverse complement strand
GCGCCGAGGAAGAGGCAGCCGATGAGCACCGCCTGGATGATGAACAGCCAGGAGAAGGCGCCGCCCATCATGGTGAGCCCCATGGTCTGCGAGAAGGCGTAGATCTCGGAGGCCAGCCAGTAGCCGGCGAAGGGCAGCGGCAGGAAGGCGCTGATGGCCACGAAGTTGCCGATGTAGCCCATCCAGTCGTAGTGGGCGCGTTCCTCGGGAGTCTTGGCGCGCAGGAACTGGAAGGCGGCGTAGGCCGCCGCCACCGAGCCGCCGAAAGCGACGTTGGCGATGATGCGGTGGATGTTGATCGGCATCCACGTGTAGTTGTGCACCGCCTGCCAGGTGCTGATCTTCGCCCCCGACTCGGAGACGCCGTTGGGGGTCATCATGAAGGTCAGCCAGGCGTTGGCGATGAGCATGATCGTCGTGCCGACGAGGTTGAGCCCCAGACCCAGCAGCAGATGCACGCGCGGCGAGAACTTGCCCCAGCCGTAGTAGTAGGCGTAGAGGAAGCCGGCCTCGAAGAAGAAGAGCAGCACGTAAGGTAGGAAGGTGGGAGAGAAGACGCTCATCAGGTAGTTGGTGAACTTGGGGTAGAGCGCGATGAGCATGAAGGTGAGCGCCGCACCGAAGGTGGCGGTGAGCGAGAAGGAGGTCGACAGCAGCTTGGTGAACTCGTAGGCGAGCGCGTCGTACCGCGGGTCCTTGGTCTTGTAGCCGATGAGCTCGATGATGAGGGCGAAGAGGGGCACCGCCAGCACGAAGGCGGCGAACAGCAGGTGGAGTTGGGCCACCATCCAGATGGCGACGCGGCTGCCGACGACGGGGAAGCGGCGGTACTCCACCTCCTCGTACTTCTTGGCCTTCTCTGCCTGCGCCTGCGCCTCGGCCTGCTCGCGCAGCGCCTTGGCGCGTGGCGTCTCCTCCTCGTGGGTGAGCCGCGTCGGCGAGTGGTAGGCGAGGCGGGCGTTGAAGCCGCGCGCCAGGAAGGCCACCACCATGAGGCCGACGACGGCGCCCATCGCCGCCAGCAGCAGGCGGCGCCCGTTCATCGCCCACCTCCGGGGTTGGCGGCGGGGGCGCCGGAGGGCGGCGGCGCGCCGGTCGGCGCCGAGGGCGCCGAGGGCGTCGCCGGTTGGCCGGGGGCGCCGGCATTCTCGTTGCCGGTCGCGGCGGCGGCGCCTGCCACCGGCGTCGCGGGGGCGCCCTCGACGGCCGGCTCCTCGGGGACCGGGGTCTGCGCCTGCAGGCGCCGCATGTAGGCGAGGATGGCCCAGCGGTCAGCGACGGTCACGAAGGGGCCATAGGCGGGCATGAGGCCGACGCCGTGGGTCACCTCGTCGAAGAGCTGGCCCACGGGCATGGCGCGGAAGCGCGCGCTCATGAGGTTCGCCGACTGCACCTGGGTGCGCTGGAAGAGCATGCCCTTGCCGTCGGCCAGCGGGCCGTGGCAGGGGCTGCAGTAGATGCCGAAGCGTTGCTCGCCGCGGGCGAGCGTGGTGGCGTCGGGGGCGTGGCCGGGGACGGCGTCGATCCAGGCGCCGGCCGCGGTCTTGCCCGTCCAGTAGGCGGAGTCCTCGTGGAGCTCGCCTTGCGCCACCGTGTCGGCCACCGGCGTGCGCATGGCGGCGCCATCGTAGAAGAAGGTGCTCTCGGCCTGGGCTTTGAGCTTGGGCTGGTTGTCCATGTTGGGGTTGAGGTGGATGGGCGGCCTGGTCGACGGGCAGCCTCGGCAGCCGGCTAGGAGAAGAGAAAGCAGGAACGGAGAAAGCACGAGCCGAACGCGCACGGCACGGGCGGTGGCCGGCGCGAGGGGACGCCGGGCTCCGCGGGTCCCCGCTTGCGGGGGGTATCCCGTCCGTGCTCGCGGCGAAGACGCCGCTCCGCGCGGCCGGGAGCCCTCCCCCCGCGCGCCCGCTCCGCCCGGCGTCCCCTCGCGCCGGGCAAACAGCCGTGGCGAAGAGTCGACCGCCCTAGGAGGGTGGTGACGAGGGAGGTTCACACCCACTCCGGGTTGGGGTTGCGGACCTTGCCGCCGTAGCTGGTGCGGGGGCGGTTGTTGAGCTCGCCGAGGAGGACGTAGTCGCGCGGCAGGCCCTTGCGCGCCATCAGCTGGCTGTTCTTGTCGGTGCGGTCGCCGAAGACGATGGCCTGCGTCGGGCAGGTCTGCTGGCAGGCGGTCTTGATCTCGCCGTCGGCTACCGGCCGGCCGGCCAGCTTGGCGGACTGGCGGGCCTCGACGATGCGCTGGATGCAGTAAGTGCACTTCTCCATCACGCCGCGCGAGCGGACGGTGACGTCGGGATTCATTGCCAGCTCGAGCAGCTGGGGCGTGTCCTTGGTGTAGTTGAAGAAGTTGAAGCGCCGCACCTTGTAGGGGCAGTTGTTGGAGCAGTAGCGGGTGCCGATGCAGCGGTTGTAGACCATCAGGTTGAGGCCCTGGTGGTCGTGGACGGTGGCCGCTACCGGGCAGACCTGCTCGCAGGGCGCGTTCTCGCAGTGCATGCAGGGGACGGGCTGGAAGACGACCTCGGGCGACTCGGGCTCGCCGCTGAAGTAGCGGTCGACGCGCAGCCAGTGCATCTCGCGGGCGCGGGCCACCATCTCGCGGCCGACCACCGGCACGTTGTTCTCCGACTGGCAGGCGACGACGCAGGCGTTGCAGCCGATGCAGGAGGAGAGGTCGATGGCCATCGCCCACTGCGGGCTCTCGTCCCAGCGCGCCGGCTCCTCCCACAGCGCCGGCGCCCGCTGCTCCCCTTCTTCGCCCTCGGCCTCGCGGACGAAGTGCGGGTTCTGCCGGTACTCGGCGAGGGTCGCCTCGCGCACCAGCGGCCGCCCCTCGAGCTCCCAGTGGGTCTGGGTGATGCCGAGACGGTGGTTGCCCTGGCGGCGATCGAACCAGGTGCGGTGCACCTCGATGCCGTCGACCTGCCACAGCGATGTGCTCGTGCGCAGCGGGTAGGCGTCGGCACCCACGCCGTCGGCGACGTGGCCGAGACCCTGGCGGCCGTAGCCGAGCTCGATGGCCACCGTGCCCTCGGCCATGCCGGGGAGGATCACCGCCGGCAGGCCGGCGCGGTTGCCGTTGGCGACCACCAGCACCGCCTCGCCGGTCTCGACGCCGAGAGCCGCGGCGGTGGCTGGCGAGAGGTAGGCGGCGTTGTCCCAGGTCAGCTTGGAGAGCGGGTGCGGCAGCTCCTGCAGCCAGGGGTTGTTGGCGAACGAACCGTCCCACACCGCCGGCGAGGGGAGGATCACGAGGTCGAGCTCCCCCGCCGCCGCCTCGGTCTTCGCCGCCTCGGCATTGCTCGCCGCCACCGGGCCGCCGCCGACGCCGGCAGTGGTGACCGGCGCGTTGGCGGGGTTCGCCGGGGCGGCCGTGCTCGCCACGGGGGCGCCCGCAGGAGGCGGCGTGGCAACGGCAACGGGCGGGCGACCTATCGGCCCGCCGCCAGCCAGTGCCCCGGCGGGCGCCACGCCGTCGTGCAGGACGCGATGCCAGGCGAGATCGTCGACGGCGACCGCCGCCCAGGTGGCGCGCACCAGGTCGTGTCCCGGCTGCGGCGCGCCGCCGGCCAGCAGGCCCAGCAACTCGACGCGGCTGATGCCGGCGAGCAGCGGCGCGATGAGCGGCTGCACCACCGAGGCGGTGCCATCGGCGGCACGCGCGTCCCCCCAAGCCTCGAGCGAGTGGGCCTCGGGGAGGTGCCACTCGCAGGCGCGGCCGGTCTCGTGGCGATGGGGGCTCAGGCAGACCGCGTGGGGCACCTTGGCGAGCGCGGCGGCGAAGCCGAGGTCGACGGGAGCGTCGTGCGCCGGGTTGCCGCCCAGCACCACCAGCGTGTCGAGCTGGCCCGCCGCCATCGCCGTCGTCAGGTCGCGCAGCTCGGCGACGCTGCCGCTGGCGGCGTCGTCGAGCGGATGCAGCGTCACCCCTCGTTCTGAGGAGGAATCGCCGCCGACGCTGCCTCCGACGCTACCTAGCGCGCGGTTGATGGCGAGCGTGGCGGCGTGCACGGCCGCGGGCTGGCGCCGCCCGGCGGCCACCACGCCGGCCGCGCCGGCGGCCCGCAGGTCGCGGGCCATCACCGCCGCCCGCGCCGCGAGCGGGGCCGGTAACGTCGCCGGTGCCGGCAGGTCCACCGCCACACCGAGCTCGCGCGCCAGCGCGGCGACGAAGGGCGCCAGGTGGCGGGGCCGCAGCGCCAGGCGATGGTCGGCGTTGGCGCCGGTGAGGCTCAGCGTGCTCTCGACGGCATAGAGCCGCAGCATCCCCTCCGGCCGCTCGGGCCGCCGCGCCTGGGCGAAGCCCCAGGCGTTGTGGACGGCGTTGGCCTCGGTCAGCAACAGGTCGCAGTCGAGCGCCACGACGACCTTGGCGCGGTCGAGCGCGTAGACCGGACGCCGGTCGCCGTGGGCGGCGAGCAGGGCCTCTTCCGAGAGCGGGTCCCAGGTCGCCCAGCGGCTCTGCGGGTACTTCGCCCGCAGCTCGCGAGCGAGCCGGGCGAGGGTCGGCGAGGAAAACGGCGCGGCGACGACCGCGAGCTTGCCGCCGCCATCGCCGGCGAGCGCCGCGGCGCGCTCGGCCCACCACTTGGCGAACGCCTCCCAGTCGCTGTCCTTGTCTCCCTGACGCACGCGGTCGGCGCGATCGGGGTCGTAGAGGCCAAGGACGGCGGCCTGCGCGAAGGCGCTCGCCGCGCCATGCGAGGACGGGTGCAGGGGGTTGCCCTCCACCTTGGTCGGCCGGCCCTCGTGGCTCTCGACGACCACGCCGAGGGCGTCACCGCCGAGCGGGAGGGTCGTGGCGTAGCGCAGAGGGATGCCGGGGATGACCTCCTCGGGCGGGTGCACGTAGGGAACGATGTGCTCGACCGGCCGCCGGCAGGCGGTGAGACCGGCGAGCCCGAAGGAGGCGGCCAGCAGCTGCAGCACCCCGCGCCGGGTCAGCTCGTCGGGCGGGTCGAGGGCGCCGTCGGGCAGCTCGCGGGCGAGCTCGCGCTGCAGCTCCTCCTGCACCGCCGGCGAGGCGAGCAGCCGTTCGACGCTACGCCAGTAGGCCTTGCCCGTGGGAGTGCCGTCGTCGCGCGCGGGTTCAGTCATGTCGGTTCGTTGCTCGCTCCGCTCGGCTCAGCGATGACAGCCGCCGCAGTCGACAGGCGGCACCAGGTGGCGCGCCGCCATCCACTTCACCGCCCGCACCCGCTGATCGGCAGGTGGAACCCAGGCGGTATCGGTGAGCTCTTCGGGGGCCCGCAGGGATTTGCTGGGGTCGCGGTGGCAGTCCAGGCACCAGCCCATCGACAGCGGCTCCACCTGCTGGATACGCTCCATCGACTTGACGTCGCCGTGGCAACTGCTGCAGCCGACGCCGGCGCGGATGTGCGGCGCGTGCGGGAAGTAGGCGTAGTCGGGGATCTTGTGCACCCGCACCCACATCATCGGCAGCCCCGACGCGGCGCTCTGGCGCAGCGGCTCGAGGCTCGCCTTGTCACGCGCCACCAGGGTGTGGCAGTTCATGCACAGCTGGGTCGGCGGCACCGTTGCCACCGCCGCCCGCTCGACGTTGTAGTGGCAGTAGAAGCAGGAGACCTGCAGCTCGCCGGCATGCAGCTTGTGGGAGAAGGGGACCGGCTGCTCGGGACGGTAGCCGGCGTCGGTGAAGCGGGGCGAGAACCAGTACCAGACCCCGAATGGAACGAAGAGGGCGGCGGCTACGGTGATGGCTCCCAACACGAGAGGAGCCTTGTTCGCCCACTGCGGAAAGACCTGCGCCAACGAACGCTCCGGTTACGCCAGCTGAGCTCTGGTTGCCCGAGGACTGTGGAATGGCCGCTGAAAACCGGGCGCAGGATATCAATCCGCCTGGGGGTGTCAAGCCGCGGGGCGGGGCTCGCCGAGGCCCAGCTCAGCGGCTTCCTAAGGGGGTAGCGCGAAGGCGATCACCGAGTCGCCGAGTGGCGCGATCGGCAGGCCGTGGCCGCCGGCGGTGATCACCACGTACTGCCGGCCGTCGGGCCCGCGATAGGTCATCGGCATCGAGCGCGCGCTGGTGGGCAGCTCGGCCTTCCACAGCTCCTTGCCGGTCTCGACGTCGAAGGCGCGAAAGCCACGGTCGATGGTGCCGCCGATGAAGACCAGGCCGCCGGCGGTGACGATGGGGCCGCCCAGCGAGACGGTGCCGAACTCCGGCGGCGCCGGCCCGGCGGCGCCGAGGGCCGGCAACTGGCCGAGCGGCACCGTCCACTTGACGGCCCCGCTGTCAGCGTCGATGCCGTTGAGGGTGCCCCAGGGCGGCGGTGTGCAGGGCCAGCCGCCGGGCGCGCGCAGCAGCCGGCGGGCCATGCCGTAGGGCGTGCCGGCCTGCTCGGCGATCTCCCAGTCCCCCCCGAGGTTGTGGCCGGCCGCCTCGCGCTCGCGCCGCAGGTCGGCCCGGGGGATC
>DASYUP010000284.1:0-1691 GCA_036001185.1 Thermoanaerobaculia bacterium | reverse complement strand
GGCCAAGCCGCAGCCAGCGACGCCGCCGGGGGCGCGACGCCGGCGCGACGGCGGGGAGTGGCGACGGTCCCGCCGGCGCCCCGCGGGGACGCACAACGGGCGCCGCGTCGACGAGCAGCTCGGGATCGTCCATGGACCCTCGACAGGGTAAAGACGCAAACGAGGGCGGCGCCGTTAACCGTTACTGACCGCTACGCCGCGTCGCGGCGACTGTAGCAGGGCTCGGCGCCACTGCACGGCGGGCCGAGGATCAGCCGCGCAGCCGCGCTGCCGTCGCGGCGGTGAGGCCCTCCAACAGCCGGTGCAGGCGGGCCAGGTTGGCGGGCACCTCGTCGACCATCTGGTCGGGCGTCAGCCGGTCGTCGCTGAGGGAGAGACAGCATTCGACCAGGCGCTTGCGCGCCTCTTGCGGTACCGCCCCCAGCGCCGCGGCGGCCTCGAGCTGCGGCACCAGGCTGTTGAGCACCTCGTAGACGAACGGGTGCGCCCCCTGCACCATCGACGGTGGGATGCGCGTGTGCCGCCCGACCAGCCGTTGCAGCATGCGAAAGGAGCTCCAGTGTTGGTTGTCGGCCGACTGCAGCGCCACCAACATGCCGTGCAGCTGCTCGACCGTTTCGCGGCCCGGCTCGGGAGCGACGGACGGCGGCGGTGCCGGCGCGATGGGCGCCTCTGCACTCGGCGCCGGTGGGGTTGGTGGGGCGACGCGCGCCGGTGGGCTTGCCGGTGGCGGCGGCGCGGCGGCGAGCCTGAGCGGCGTCAGTGGCACCACTTCCGGAACCGCTGGCGGCACCTCCTCGTCGGCGATCGACGGCAGCAGCTCGTCCGCGGGCTCCGGAGCAGGGGCCGGTGCGCCCTCCTCCACGGCGCTCACCAGGCGGGTCACCGCCACCACCGAGGCGCGCTTCATCACCGAGCCGAGGAGCAGCTCGAGGAACGACCGCAGGTCCTCGCGCGCGACCAGCGGCATGAGCGTCTCGAGCTCGGCCGGCAGCCGGCGCCGCTCGCCGCTCTTACCGCTCTTCTGGGCGGCGCGCTCCGTCACCACCGCCGCCCGCAGATCCTTGATGGCGCGGCTGCCCAGCAGCTGTTCGAGCAGCTCGAGGTCGAGGATGGCGACGGTCTGCAGCGTGAGGTCCTGCAGCTGCCGATAGGCGGTGGCGGCACCGGCGTCGGCGGCCTCCGCCCAGGTCCGGTGGTGCGTCGCCTCGAGGGCGGCGATGGTGGACGCCAGAGCCGCCTCGCGGCGCTGGATCTGGTGGTAGTCGCCGGAGTAGAAGGCGCGCCGCAAGTTGCGCTTGAGGAGCTGGCCGAGGATGCCGCGGAAAGTGGCGAGGTCGGCGAGCGCATAGGGATCGACCCGCGCGCCGGCGCGCCAGCGTTCCAGCAGCTCGGCGAACGGCACCTGCCCGCGCAGCTCGGCGATGGCCTCCAGGGTGCGGCGCAGAGCGCACACCAGCTCGCCGTTGCGCCGGAACTCGTCGACCTTTTCGGGGAACAGCACCGGCTCGACGTCGACGCCGCTCCAGGTCCCCTCGGCGACGATGCTGGCGGTGGCCCCCATGAGGGCGCTGGCGTATTTCCCCTTGAGGTCGGCCGCCACCTCGCAGAGGAAGTTGCGTTGCGCCGGGGAGAGCGGCGGCGCCTCAGGCGCGGCGTGCGGGGCGAGCAGCGTGCGCAGCCGCCCGAGG
>DASYUP010000283.1:0-3826 GCA_036001185.1 Thermoanaerobaculia bacterium | reverse complement strand
GCCGCACGTTTTTCACCGAGCCTTACACCTGGTCGCTGGTGGTGCTGGGTCTCGCCACCGGCGCGGCGAGCAGGCTGCCGCTCGCCGCCTGCCTGCTCGGGCTGGCGCTGCTCACCAAGGAGACCGCTCTGCTGCTGATCGTCCCCGTGCTGCTCGCTGCCTGGAGGCTGCTCGGGTTGCGGCGCGCCGCGGTGCTGGCGGCGGGGCCGCTGCTCTTCGGGGTGCTCTTCGTGGTCAAGAACCTGCGCACGGTGGGGGAGCCGCTCGCCACGTTCCAGCCCTGGAAGCTCGGGCAGCCGGCCACCGGCGCGCTGGGCTTGCTCATCGAGCCTACCCGCGGGCTCGTCTGGTTCGCGCCGGTATTGCTGGCGGCGGCGGTCGTGGGATGGCGGAATCCGGACGGGCGGGGACAAGCCCCGCCTCTACATCCGAGAGACCACGCATCCGGCCCGGCTCCGGGGCAACGTCGGCTGGCCGTTGATCTCGCCGTGGCCGCCGCCTTCGTCGGCTACTACGCGCTCACCGCCGCCTGGGTGGAGTGGCGGGGTGGCGAGGGGTTCGGGCCCCGGCTGCTGGTGCCGGCGCTGCCGGGACTGGCTCTGCCGCTCGCCTATCTACTGCGCCGCCTGCGCTCGCCGCTGGGGCGCGGCGTCGTCGGCGGCCTCGCCGTCGTCGGCTTCACCGTCGGCTGGTGTGCCGCGCTCTACCCGGTGGCCGCCTTCTGGCAGAGCCTGGGGGCGGCGCTGCTCGAGGCCAGCCCGTGGGCGACGGTGAGCGGCCTGCTCGGCGGCACCGCGCTCGCCACCGCACTGCTGCGGGCGACCGCGCCGACGCCGGTCGCCGTCCCGGCGGTGCAACCCGCCGCCGACGATCGGTACCTGTGACGGAAGGAGACCCAGGATGAAGCGTGCCCTTCGCTGGAGCCCGGCCGCCGGCTGGCTCGCCGCCGCCGCGCTCGCCGTCACCTCGTTCCTGCTCCCCGCCGCGGCCGCCCGCGCCGGCGAGGTCCCTGGTCTCTCGTCGCGCACGCTCGCCAACGGTCTCGAGGTGATCGTCATCGAGAACCACATCGCGCCGCTGGTCACCATCGAGGTGGCAGGCAAGACCGGCGGCTTCGTCGAGGGCCCCGACACCACCGGCCTGTCACACCTCTACGAGCACATGTTCTTCAAGGGCAACGAGGTGTTGCCCGACCAGGAGGCGTGGCTCAAGCGCGTCAACCAGCTCGGCGCCACCTGGAACGGCACCACCAACACCGAGCGCGTCAACTACTTCATCACCCTGCCGGCGGCGAAGCTATGGGAGGGTGCCTTCTTCATGCGCGATGCGCTGCTGCACCCGCTCTTCCGCCAGAGCGAGCTCGAACGCGAGCGGGTCGTGGTGCTGGGCGAGTTCGACCGCAACGAGGCCAACCCGCAGTACCACCTGGGCCGCGAGGTGGATCGCCGGCTCTGGTATCGCTACCTCACCCGCAAGTCGCCGCTCGGCGAGCGGCCGGTGATCGAGGCGGCCACCCGCGAACAGATGCTCGCCTTCAAGCAGCGCTACTACGTACCCAACAACATGGCGCTGCTGCTCGCCGGCGACGTCACGCCGGCCGAAGGGTTCGCCCTCGCCGAGCAGCTCTTCGGCACCTGGCCGCGGGCCGCCAACCCGCATCTCAAGTGGCCGGAGCCGGCGCATCCGCCGCTCACCAAGAGCTCGACGGTGGCGGTCATCGCGCCGGTCAAGACCGCCAACCTGCGGATCTCCTGGCAGGGGCCGGGGATGATTGCCGACACGCCGGCCACTTTCGCCGCCGACGTCTTGACATTCATCCTCGGCCAGCCGGCATCGCGGTTCCAGCGCACGCTGGTCGACAGCGGCCTCTTCGACGTGGTGGGGATCGGCTACTTCTCGCAGGTGCACACCGGGCCGATCATGGTCACCGGCGTCACCTCGCCGGAGCGCCTCGAGAAAGCCCACGCGGCCCTCCTCGACGAGCTGTCGCACGTGGCTGACGCCGACGATTTCACCGACGAGGAGCTCGCCTTCGCCAAGCAGCAGCTCGAGCGCAGCGAGATCTTCAGCCGCGAGCGCCCCACCGACTACGTCCACGGCGTCTCTTTCTGGTGGTCGACCGGCGGTCTCGACTACTTTCGCCACTACCTCGACAACCTGCGCCAGGTGAGTCGCGCCGACGTGCAGCGTTACGCGCGCCGCTACATCCTCGGTCACCCGTCGGTGACTGGGGTGCTGCTCGCCGAGGGGGAGCAGGCGAAGGCGCCGTTCCTCGCCGGCGCCGAGGTGGTGCACCCGAAGTCGGGCAGCTCGGGTACGGCGATGGCCGGTGCGCAGGGCGCCGCCGCCACCACCGAGACCTTCGAGATCGCCGGCGTGCCGGTGATCCTGCGCAAGAACCCCACCGCCGAGACCGCCGCCGTGCGCGGCTACCTGCGCGGTGGCGTCGCCTTCGCCGGCGCGGCACGGGCCGGCCGCGAGCTCATGCTGCTGGAGGTGGGGAGCGAGCAGACTGCGGCCTGGCCAAAGGGGAAGCTGGCGCGCGAGCTGACGCGCCTCGGCGCGACGCTCGGCTCGAGCAGCCTCCAGGACTACTCCTGGCTGGGGCTCGACACTCTCGGCCGCACCTTCGCCGAGAGCCTGCCGCTCTTCCTCGAGGCCCTGGTGTCGCCGCGGGTCGACGAGGCGGAGGTCGAGCTCGTGCGCGAGCGCCGCCTCACCCGCCTCAAAGAACAGGAGGAGGATCCCGGCGCCTGGTCGTTCCGCCTGGCGATGGAGAACTTCTACGGCGACCACCCCTACGGCCTCGATCCCCTGGGCACTGCGGCGGTGGTGTCGACGACCACGCCCGCCGATCTGCGGCGGCTGCACGACGAGACCTTCACCCGCAGCCGTCTGCTGCTCGTGGTGGTCGGCAACGTCGATCGCCCCCAGCTCGAGGGGCTGCTGGCGCCGGCGCTCGCGAAGCTGCCCGCCGGCGAGTACCGGCCGTCGCCGCCGCCGCCGCTTCCCGGCGGCGACCAGGCGCACGCTCGTCTGGTGTCCCGCGACCTGCCGACGGTCTACCTCGACGGGCTCTTCCCGTCGCCGAACATCACCGATGCCGACTACGCGCCGCTATACGCCGGCATGCGGGCGCTCGGCAACCGCCTGTTCCAGGAGGTGCGCACCAAGCGCAACCTCTCCTACGCGCCGTTCGCCTCGCTGCGCCGGCGGGCCGTCAACTTCGGTGAGGTGGCGGCGACCACCGCCGACCCCGCGGCGGTCCTGGCGGTGATGCGCGAGGAGATTCGCAAGATGCAGGTCGCCGACCTGCCCGCCGACGAGCTGGCCGACCAGATGCGCAGCCTGCGCACGCAGTGGCTCTCGGGCCTGCAGGGCTCCGGCGAGGTGGCCGAGTCGCTGGGCGAGTTCCAGCTGCTCACCGGCAACTGGCAGAGCCTCGACAGGTTCCTCGCCGAGCTCGACGCCATGACGCCGGCGCGGGTGCGTGCGGCGATGCAGAAGTACGCCAACCACCTCGACTTCACCCTGCTGGGGAAGGTGGAGGGCATCGACCCGCACAGATTCGAAGGGCCGTGACCGCCGTCGAAGCCCTCGAAGGAAGACGGGCGGGGCTTGTCCCCGCCCGCGATCGAACACCGCCTCTCCCGGAGACCACGATGCCCCGTCGACACTCATACCTCGCATTCGGCACCGCCTTCACCTGTCTGCTTGCGGCGCTGGCTGCGCCGCTTGCCGCCGCCGCCTCACCCCTACGCTGGACCATGCGCCTCGCCGGCAACGATGCCGGCTTCATGACCGTCCAGCGCGAGGACGGCGGCGT
>DASYUP010000282.1:0-1672 GCA_036001185.1 Thermoanaerobaculia bacterium | reverse complement strand
CGCAGCCGGCGCTCCACCCCCTCCTCCCCAGGCTGCGCGTAGCGTGGCGCCTGACGCGTGGCCGTCTTGTAGCGGGAGTTGCCCTGGCCGCCGCGGCCACCGGGCGCCACCACCAGCCGCTCGCCGTCGGCGAGCACCTCGCCGAGCAGCTCGCCGCTCTCGGCATCGAAGGCCTGGGTGCCGGGCGCCACCCGAATCTCGAGGTCCTCGCCCGAGCGACCGGTCTTGTTGGAGCCCTCGCCGTTGCGCCCCTTCTCGGCCGCGTACATGGCGGGCAGGCTAAGGTGGTAGAGGGTGTTGAGGCCGCCGTCGCCGACCAGCATCACGGCGCCGCCGTGGCCACCGTCGCCACCCGAGGGGCCGCCGCGCGGCACGTATTTCTCGCGGCGGAAAGCGACACATCCCTTGCCGCCGCGTCCGCCGCGGACGTGGATGACGACTTCGTCGAGGAACTGCACGGGGTGTGGAGGCGGCGTTGGTCCGAGTCGCTCGAGGGGTGCGGCGGCCGGGACGCGGGCGGGGGCAAGCCCCGCCCCACACGAGTAGGTGGTGACGATGCGGCCGAGCCGCTACCGGAAAAGTCGCTTACTCGGCGGCGGCGACGGCCGCCGGCTCGACGTGCACGAAGGTGCCGTGACGGCCCTTCTTCTGGAACGCCACCACGCCGTCGACGAGGGCGAAGAGGGTGTCGTCCTTGCCGCGGCCGACGTTGGCGCCGGGAGTGAAGACGGTGCCGCGCTGGCGCACCAGAATGGTGCCACCGGTCACCCGCTCGCCCCCGAAGCGCTTGACGCCGAGGTACTGCGGGTTGGAGTCGCGGCCGTTCCTGGTGCTTCCCTGTCCCTTCTTATGCGCCATGGTGCTGGGCTCCGCTCACAGTGCGATGTCCTGGATGCGCACCCGCAGCAGGTGCTGCCGGTGCCCGCGGGTGCGGCGATACCCCTTGCGCCGCTTCATCTTGAAGACCTTGATCTTGGGGCCGCCGACCTCGTCGATGACGATGCCGGAGACGCGGGCGTCGGCGAGCGTCGGCACGCCGATCTTGGTGCCCCCCTCGCCGCTCACCATCAGCACGCGCTCGAAGGAGACCTGACGCACCTTCTTGCCGGAAACGGGCATGCGCTCGATGTCGATGACGTCGCCGCGCTGCACCCGGTACTGCTTGCCGCCTGTTTCGATGATCGCGTACATCGGTCGGAGACTCCTCTGGCACCCCCCGGTTCGGAGGCGGAACGCGGATGGTAGCCGAAAGGCCGGGCGGCCGTCAAACCCCCCGAAAGCACGGCTCGCGATGCGTTAGCGTGCGCCCGTGCTGCTGCGCCTGCTCGCCATCGCCACCCACATCGGCCTGCGCCTGCTCGGCTTCCGCCGCTTGAGCCGGCGCCTCGGCGACTGGCGGCTGGTCTACTACCGCAAGGCCGGGCGCGGCGAGCCGTGGGTGCTGCTGCACGGGCTGGGCAGCAACGCCCTCTCGTGGGCGCCGGTGGCCCGCCACCTGGCCCGCGGCAGCCGGCTGCTCATCCCCGAGCTGTCGGTCGTCGGCGGCACCCGCGGGCCGCGGGCCGGGCTCGACGTCGCGGAGGGGGCGCGGGTGATCGCCGAGCTGCTGCGCCGCGAGCTCGCCGGCGAGCCGGCGACGGTGGTGGGGCTGTCGCTGGGCGGCTGGATGGCG
>DASYUP010000281.1:0-5538 GCA_036001185.1 Thermoanaerobaculia bacterium | reverse complement strand
GGGGCTGATGGCGAGCTTCGTGCGCGGCAAGGGGAAGTCGGTCGCCATCCTCGATGCCGAGGCCGAGGGGCTCGATGCCGCGCAGGCCGCCGCCGAGGTCGCCGCGCAGCGGCCGCGTCTGGTCGCCATCCCCGCCTATGGCCACCAGCCTTCGGCGTCGACCCAGGTCATGCCGGGCGTGCGCGAGGTGGCGGCGGCGGTGCGGGCGGCGGCCCCCGACCTGCCCATCCTGCTGCTCGGCGGCCACGTCGCCGCTCTCCCCGAGCGCACGCTGCGCGAGGAGCCTTGCGACTTCGTGGCCGGCGGCGAGGGGCTGTACACGCTCGTCGACCTCCTCGACTGCCTCGCCAGCCCGGTGGGCGACCTGCGCCGGGTGCGTGGCCTCTTCTGGTGGGACGAAGGGCGCATGGTGGCCAACCCACCGGCACCGCTGCTGCGCGCCCTCGACGACGAGATGCCGGGCGTCGCCTGGGAGCTGCTGCCGATGAGGCGTTACCGTGCCCACAACTGGCACTGCTTCGGCGAGAGCGGGCGGCAGCCCTACGCCGCCATCTACACCACCCTCGGCTGCCCCTACCACTGCAGCTTCTGCTGCATCCAGGCGCCGTTCAAGGACGGCGAGCGGACGGCAGGCTTCCGCGAGGAGGTCAACACCTACCGTTTCTGGAGCACCGAGACAGTGCTCGCCCAGCTCGACTACCTGGTGGGCGAGCATGGGGTACGGCACATCAAGGTCGCCGACGAGATGTTCGTGCTCAACAAGCGGCACGTGACGGCGCTGTGCAAGGGGATCCTCGAGCGCGGCTACGACCTCAACTTCTGGGCCTACTCGCGCGTCGACACCGTCAGCGACGAGATGCTCGAGCTGCTGCGGCCGGCCGGCTTCCGCTGGCTGGCCCTCGGCATCGAGGCCGCCTCGGAGCGGGTGCGCGACCACGTGCAGAAGGGGATCGGCCGTACCGACATCGAGGCGGTGGTGGCGAAGATCCGCGCCGCCGGCATCCACGTCATCGGCAACTACATCTTCGGTCTGCCCGAAGACGACGCCGCCACCATGCTGCAGACCCTCGACCTGGCGATGGAGCTCAACTGCGAGTTCGCCAACTTCTACGCCGCCATGGCCTACCCTGGCTCGCAGCTCTACCGCCAGGCGGAAGCTTCGGGCTGGGCGCTGCCGCAGAGCTGGGCCGGCTACTCGCAGCATGCCATCGACAGCCTGCCGCTGCCCACCAACTACCTGCCGGCGGGCGAGGTGCTGCGCTTCCGCGACGATGCCTTCCGCCGCTACTTCGAGAGCCCGCGCTATCTCGAGATGGTGCAGCGGACCTTCGGGCCGGCGACCGTCGATGAGGTGCGCGACATGCTGTCGGTGCGCCTCGAGCGGCAGTTCGCCGCCGCCGCGCCGTGACCGCCGGCGAGCTCTCCGCGGTCGCCACGACGCCGGCGATCGTCCTTGCCGGTGGGCGTGGCACCCGCATCGCCCCGGTGACCGGCGACAAGCTGCCCAAGGCGTTGCTGCCGGTGGCCGGGCGCCCCTTTCTCGAGCACCAGCTCGGCTGGCTGGCCTCGGAGGGGGTGCGACGGGTGGTGCTGGCGGTGGGCTTCCTTGGCGACCAGCTGCGCTCGCGCTTCGGTGACCGCTGGGGCGAGCTCGAGCTCGACTGGTCCGACGACGGGGAGCGGCTGCTGGGCACCGGCGGTGCGGTCCGCCGCGCCTTCGACCGCCTGGGCGGCGACGCCCGCGCCTTCGTCGCCAACGGCGACACCTGGTTTCCCGTGCCGCTGGCGGCGCTGCTGGCGCGCCACTGCGAGTCCGGCGCCACCGCCACGGTGGCGCTGGCGCGACAGGAGGAGCGCGGCCGCTTCGGCGCCGTCGAGAGCGACGCCGCCGGGCGCATCACCGCCTTCCACGAGAAGGGGAGCGTGGGTGGCGGCTGGATCAACGGCGGCGTCTACTGTCTCGAGCGCGCGGCGCTCGAGGGGATGCCCTCTGGCGAGCCCCTCTCGCTCGAGCGCGACCTGCTGGCGGCACGGCTCGGCACGCTACGAGTGCTCGCCTTCCCCTGCGATCGACCGTTCTGCGACATCGGCGTGCCGGCTTCCTATGGCGCCTTCGCCGCCGCGGAGCCGCGCCGGTGAGCGCCCCCGTCGTAGAGCGCCGCTTGTCGAAGGTCAGCTATCGCGCCAAGGCGCCGTTGCGACTGGGTCTGGCCGGCGGCGGCACCGACATCCCCGCCTATTCCGACCGCTTCGGCGGGGCCTGCCTGAATGCCACCATCAACATGTACGCTTTCGCCTCCATCCATCCGCGCGGCGACGGCAAGATCGAGCTGGTTTCCGCCGATTTCGGCCGCGCGGTGCTCCTCGACGCGGCGCCCGAGCTCGGCCTCGACGGCGAGCTCGACCTGCTCAAGGGGGTCTACAACCGCATCATCCGCGACTTCGGCGGCGGCGAGCCCCTCGCCTTCACCCTCATCACTGACGCCAACGTGCCCGTGGGCTCGGGGCTCGGCACTTCTTCGGCGGTGACGGTAGCGGTGGTGGGCGCCTTCCGCGAGTGGCTGCGCTTCCCGCTCGGCGAGTACGAGCTCGCCCGCCTCGCCTTCGACATCGAGCGCTCCGACCTTCGTCTCGCCGGCGGCAAACAAGACCAGTATGCGGCCACCTTCGGCGGCGTCAACTTCATGGAATTCGTCGACGGCGACGTCATCGTCAACCCGCTGCGCATCAAGCAGGAGACCCTGCTCGAGCTGGAGAACAACCTGCTGCTCTACTACACCGGCAAGAGCCGTTACTCGGCGACCATCATCGAAGAGAAGGTGAGAGCGGTGCAGCACGACGAGCAGGTGGTGGAGCGCATGCACCACCTCAAGACGCTTGCCTTCGAGATGAAGCGGCTCCTGCTCAAGGGCGAGCTCGACCGCTTCGGCGAGCTGCTCGACGTCATGTGGCAGGAGAAGAAGCGCACCGCCGAGCACGTCTCGAGCCCGCTCATCGACGAGCTCTACGCGGCGGCCCGCGAGGCCGGCGCGTCGGGCGGCAAGGTCTCCGGTGCGGGCGGCGGCGGCTTCGTCTACTTCTACTGCCCGGGAGCGACGAAGTGGCGAGTGGGGCAGGCCCTCTCCGGCTTCGCCGGCGACATCCGCCGCTTCCAGTTCACCGAGTGGGGGCTGCAGAGCTGGTGCCGGTGAACGGGCAGCGCGCGCTGGTCACCGGCGGAGCGGGCTACATCGGCTCGCTGCTCGTCCCTGCCTTGCTCGACGCCGGCTACGCCGTCGACGTGGTCGACAACCTGATGTACGACCAGTCGCCGTTCCTGGCCCTCTGCGCGCGGGAGGACTTCGCCTTTCACCGGGGTGATGCCCGCGACGCCGGGCTGCTGGCGCCGCTGCTGGCGCGCGCCGACGTGGTGATCCCTCTCGCCTGCCTCACCGGCGCCGTCGCTTGCGACCGCGATCCCTGGGCGGCGCGTGGGGTCATCCTCGACGCCGTCGACCTGGTGCTCCAACACCGCCGACCCGGCCAGCGCCTGCTTTACCCCAACACCAACAGCGGCTACGGCATCGGCGAGCTGGGCAAGGAGTGCACCGAGGAGTCGCCGCTGCGGCCGGTGTCGCTCTACGGCCGGCTGAAGGTCGAGGCGGAGCAGCGACTGCTCGCCGCCGGCGAGGCGGTGGTCTTCCGTCTCGCCACCGTCTTCGGCGCCGCGCCGCGTATGCGCCTCGACCTGCTGGTCAACGACTTCGTCTACCGCGCCGTGCGCGACCGCTACGTGGTGATCTACGAGGCCGAGGCCAAGCGCAACTACATCCACGTGCGCGACGTCTGCCGGGCCTTCCTGCACGCCCTCGGCAACTGGGATGCCATGCGCGGTGAGATCTACAACGTCGGCCTCTCCGACGCCAACCTCTCCAAGTGGGAGCTTTGCCAGCTGATCCAGGAAGAGGTGCCCGACTTCTACTTCACCGTCGCCGCGGTTGGGGAGGATCCCGACAAGCGCGACTACATCGTCAGCAACGCCAAGATCGAGGGCACCGGCTTTCGGCCGCAGCACTCGCTGCGCGCCGGCGTGCGCGAGCTGGTCAAGGCCTATCGCATGTTGAAGCCGACGCGAGCGGCGTTCACCAACCAGGCGTGATGCAGGAGCGCGGATGCCGCTAGCGCTCGCCGCCGACACCTTCGACGAGGAGGAGCGCCGCGCCGTCGCTGCGGTGCTCGCGTCCGGGCAGTACACCATGGGTCCGCGGGTGCGCGAGCTCGAGGCCGCCTTTGCGGCGAAGCTGGGCAAGCGCCACGCCGTGATGGTCAACTCCGGCAGCTCGGCCAACCTGGTGGCGGTGGCCGCCCTCTGCCACCGCGAGCACCAGCCGCTCCGCCCCGGCGACGAGGTGATCGTCCCCTGCATCGGCTGGGCGACCACCTACACGCCGCTGCAGCAGTACGGCCTGCGGCTCAAGTTCGTCGACGTCGACCTCGAGACCCTCAACTTCGACGTCGATCAGCTACGCGACGCCGTCACCGCCCGCACCCGCATGATCGTCACCGTCAGCGTGCTCGGCAACCCCTGCGACTTCGGCCCCATCCTCGAGCTCTGCCACGAACACGGAATCCTCCTCTTCGAGGACAACTGCGAGTCCCTCGGGGCCCGCTACGACGGCCGACAGGCGGGCACCTTCGGCCTGGTGGGCACCTTCAGCACTTTCTTCTCGCACCACATTTCGACCATCGAGGGCGGCTTTGTCGCCACCGACGACTTCGAGCTCTACTGCTTGATGGCGTCGATTCGCAACCATGGCTGGACGCGTGGTCAGCCGGAAGGAAGCCCGCTGCTCGCCGGCCGCGAGGAGAGCGAGTTCGCGGAGGCCTACCGCTTCGTGCTCCCGGGGTACAACGTGCGCCCCACCGAGATCGCCGGCGCCCTCGGTCTTTGCCAGCTCGCCAAGCTCGACGCCTTCCTGGCGGCGCGGCGCAAGAACGCCCGCACCTTCGTCGGGCTGTTCGGCGGCGATCCTCGCTTCGTCATCCAGCGCGAGGTGGGGGAGAGCTCCTGGTTCTCCTTCACCTTCGTGGTGCGGCCGGATTCGGGGCTCAGCCGCGAGCGGGTGCTGGCGAAGCTCGATGCCGCCGGCTTCGAGAACCGCATGGTCACCGGCGGCAGCTACCTGCGCCACCCGGCGGTGCGTTACTGCGATCACCAGGTTCACAGCCGCGACAATGCCGACCTGGTGCACGACCGCGGCTTCTTCGTCGGCAACCACGTGCACGACCTCACTGCCGAGCTGCACCGGCTGCGCGACGTGCTCGCCGATGTCTGAGCCGGCGCCAGGCGGAAGAGCCGTGCGCGTCGCCGCCGGCGCGCTCCTGGTTGCCGCCATCGTTGCCGCCTGGCTCCTGCGCGGCCGGCTCGATCCGCAGGCGGTGATGGCGCTGCTGGCGCAGCTGCGCGGCCTGGGCCCGGCGGCGTTCGTCGGCCTCTACGGCGTGCTGTCGCTCTTGCTGGTGCCGACACTGCCGCTCAACCTCGGCGCCGGCGTCCTC
>DASYUP010000280.1:0-2508 GCA_036001185.1 Thermoanaerobaculia bacterium | reverse complement strand
CCTCGTCTGCGGCGCCGACTGCTGGGAAGAAGTGGTCGGCGTGGTCGCCGACACGCGCATCGACGGCCTCGACCAGCCGCCCCCAATGGCCGCCTACAGCGCCTGGCGCCAGGCGGTGCCCGACTCGGTGACGGTGGCGGTGCGGACGGGCGGCGAGACGCCGGCGCTCGGCGAGGCGATCCGCCACGTCGTCGCGGAGCTCGACCCCGAGCTTCCCATCGACCGCCTGCGCAGCATGGAGGAGATCGTCGCCGGCTCGGTGGCGGCCCGGCGCCTGCCGACCACCCTGCTGGGCGCCTTCGCCGCCCTCGCCCTGCTGCTGGCCGCCGTCGGCGTAGCGGGGGTGATTGCCTACCTGGTGGCGGCACGCCGCCGCGAACTCGGCATCCGCCTGGCGCTCGGTGCCACGCGCGGCTCGGTGGTGGCGCTGGTGGTCGGGCAGGGGGTCCGGCTGCTGCTCGCTGGCGGCCTTCTCGGCCTGCTCGCCGCGACCGCACTCGGGCGCTTCCTCGCCGGCTCGCTCTACGGCGTCTCGCCGCGCGACCCGCTCGCCTTCGGCGGCGCCGCGGCGGCGCTGGCGCTGGCGGCGCTCGTCGGCAGCCTCATCCCGGCGCGGCGGGCCGGTCGGGTCGAGCCGATGGCGGCGCTGCGGGGGGAGTAGAGGGTTCACGAACCCGACTGGTCGGTCTCGCCCGCGTCGGAGCCATTGTCGATCCTCCACGGGTCAGGCTGTTGAGTCGCGCACCGCCCGGATATCCACTTCCCGGTCGACGTATTTCCATTCCTCGGTAGCGCGCAGAGCGAGGACGAGCTCCTCGAACACCACGCTGTCGCCGGGCGCGTATTCGAACCAGGTGAGGAAGTCGAACGGCTCACCGAGGTCGCGACTGTGGTGGAGCCGGCGCGCAACGGCCGGCAGCACGGTCAGCCCAGTCTTGATGTGTCGAGAGCTGGTCTCGAAGATCTCTCGCCGGTCTTCTTGCGTGAGACTCCACCACGCGTCGGACTTGTGGATCGGAATCAGCGCGGCGAGGACAGCCTCCGGCCGGCCGAGCGGCGGCTGCTTCGCCGCCAGGAGTTGCCTTTCCTCGTTGGTCACATAGCGCTCGTTGCTGGTGACGCCGCGCAGGAGCCAGCGCCCCTCCGCGGAAGGCGAGACGACGCGCGAGTTGTGGATGGCGAGACGCGGGGCGTCGGGCAAGGTCTCACCGAGGACTGCCTCGGTGCGCAGGATGCGCCAGGCGCCCGTTGCTCCACCGACGAACGTGAACAGGCGTGCCGTCAGATCTTGCCTCTCCCGGGCATCACAGCAACTTGATGTACCTGACGGTCTCGGGCTGGTAGTCGAGGCGCTCGTAGAGGAACCTCGCTCGGGTGTTGACGCTGAACACCAGGATGAATCTCCCCTTCTCAACAGCCGCCGACGTACCACCACGACGTCACCGCAAGCTCCGATGGCTCCTCATTCGGAAACCAACCCGCCAGGTGCCCGGTCGTATCGAGCATGCCAATCCAGGGGTGTGGCGACGTGCCGAAATAGATCGCCGGCGCGCCAGGCTTCGCGCGCTGCTCCTGAATCGGGGCCAGCTGCGCGAACACCTCGCCGTGATAGATGGAAACGAACATCGCGTCGGCCCAATGTTCGATCTCCATCTTGCCGTCGTGATTGGGGTCGACTCCAAAGCCGACGCGGAGCCCACAGCCATTGCGGACCGCTTGCTCGAGACTAGCCTTCGAACCGGAAAGGACCTGGCCTGCCGGTCCCACGGCCAACACCGCGCGATGGGAGGGGACGGCTAGTGGCGATGAGTGGCTCGCACAGGCTTGCAAGAACGAGAGCGACAGTGAGAGGAGAAAGACCGGGATGAAGCCGCAAAGTGGCATCTGAGCTCCTCTCTGCTAGGGGTCGAAGACGTACGCGCGCGAATCGCCAGCCAGCGGCTCGCCCTCGGCGACCGCAGCACCCGCAGCGCGACACCGCTGGAGGACGGCCTCGAGATCGCGCACGAGAAACGCCGGGTGAGCCTCGTTCGTCATCGCATTGTCCGCTGGGCGTCGACCGCGGGCGCCGCGGCGCCACCCTGGCCCGACCGCCCCGCGTGCGCCAGCACGCTACTCGTGGCGCAGGGCCTCGATGGGATTGAGCCGCGCCGCCCGCCGCGCCGGCAGCAGCCCGAACACCACTCCCACCAGCGCCGAGAAGACGAAGGCGATCACCAGGATGTTGGGCACCAGCACGAAGGGCACCTGCAGCCCGCGCGAGGCGGCGGCCGAGCCGGCGAGGCCGAGGAGGATGCCGATGACGCCGCCGATGCTGGAGAGCACGGCCGCCTCGACGAGGAACTGCATGAGCACCTCGCGCGGCAGGGCGCCGATGGAGAGGCGGATGCCGATCTCGCGGGTGCGCTCGGTGACCGACACCAGCATGATGTTCATGATGCCGATGCCGCCGACCAGCAGCGAGACGCCGGCGATGGCGCCGAGCAGGGCGGCGAGGGCGCCGGTGGT
>DASYUP010000279.1:0-2433 GCA_036001185.1 Thermoanaerobaculia bacterium | reverse complement strand
TCTAGCGCGGCGAGCCGGGGGCTACGGTCCACAGTGGAGAGAGTCCAGACTGCCGAGTACGTTCGCTCGGCACATTCGGCACGGGAGTTGCTCCATGACGGTCGCCCCGAGGTGGCTTTCGTGGGCCGCTCCAATGTCGGCAAGTCCAGCCTGCTGAACGCGCTGCTCGGGCGTCGCGCACTGGCGAGGACGAGCTCGACGCCGGGGCGCACGCAGACCATCAACTATTTCCTCATCAACGATTCGATCTGGTTCGTCGACCTCCCCGGTTACGGTTACGCCAAGACCAGCAAGGAACGTCGGCGAGCCTGGGCACAGACCGTGGAGCACTACTTCCAGCAAGCGCTACCCGCCGCCACCGTGGTGTTGCTGATCGACGGCAAGGTCGGCGGCACGGCGCTGGACGCCGGCGCCTGGGACTACCTGGCGGCGACCGGAGCCGCCCCGGTGGCCGTGGCCACCAAGGTGGACAAGGTGCCGCGCGGCAAGCGGCACCAGGCGCGCGAGCAGCTGCGCGAGCGCGTCGGCCTGCCGGCGGGCTATCCGTTGATCGAGGTGTCGGCGACCACCGGCGAGGGCATCAAGGAGCTGTGGAGGGAGATCAGCTCCCGCTTGCAGGATTCGACCTCCAGGAAGGGACGAGACGATGGCTAGAACGGGACACACCCGACGGAGCGACGGCGACGCGGCAGAGGGGAAGCCGGAAGCCGCGGCGCTGCAGCAGGCCGAGAAGCGCGCCGGCACCAACGGCGACGGCGCCGAACCGGGCGGCGGCGAGGCGGCCGCGGAGACCGGCGCGCCGGCGGTCGCCGAGGAGGCGCGCAGCACGGAAGTGTCCGCCGAGGCCGGCGAGCGCGAGGCTGCCGGCAGCGCGGCGGCCGGCGAGACGGAGGCCCAGGCCGCCGGCGAGGCGGCGGGCAGCGAGCCGTCAGGCGGCGAGCCCGCCACCGACGGCGCCGAGGCGGGGCGCGAGGAGGCCCGGCAGGACGGCCGCGAGGGGCGCGACGGCAGCAGCGCCTCTGCCAGCGCAGCGCGCGCCGAGGCCCGCCCGCCGCAGCGCGACAAGCGCGAGGCGCTCGACATCCGTGCCCTCAAGGAGATGAGCATCTCCCGCCTCACCGAGGTGGCCAAGGAGCTAGGCGTCGAGGGCGCCACCTCGCTGCGCAAGCAGGAGCTGATCTTCAAGATCCTGCAGGCGCAGACCGAGAAGAGCGGACTCATCTTCGCCGAGGGCGTGCTCGAGTGCCTGCCCGACGGCTTCGGTTTCCTGCGCGCCCCCGAGTACAACTACCTGCCGGGTCCCGACGACATCTACGTCTCGCCGTCACAGATCCGCCGCTTCGACCTGCGCACCGGCGACACCGTCTCCGGCCAGGTGCGCCAGCCGAAGGAAGGTGAGCGCTACTTCGCCCTCATCAAGGTCGAGGCCGTCAACTTCGAGCATCCCGACGTCGCCCGCAACAAGATCTTCTTCGACAACCTGACGCCGCTCTACCCGCAGGAGCGGCTCAAGCTGGAGAACTCGGGCGACATGTCCTCGCGCGTGCTCGACCTGTGCACGCCGATGGGCAAGGGCCAGCGCGCCCTCATCGTCGCCCCGCCGCGCACCGGCAAGACGATGCTCCTGCAGTCGCTGGCGCACTCGATCGCCACCAACCAACCCGAGGTGGTGCTCATCGTGCTGCTCATCGACGAGCGGCCCGAGGAGGTCACCGACATGCAGCGCTCGGTGCAGGGCGAGGTGGTGTCGTCGACCTTCGACGAGCCGGCCACCCGCCACGTGCAGGTCGCCGAGATGGTGATCGAGAAGGCCAAGCGACTAGTCGAGCACAAGAAGGACGTGGTCATCCTGCTCGACTCGATTACCCGCCTGGCGCGCGCCTACAACACGGTGCAGCCGCCTTCGGGCAAGGTGCTCTCCGGCGGTATCGACGCCAACGCGCTGCACCGCCCGAAGCGCTTCTTCGGCGCCGCCCGCAACATCGAGGAGGGCGGCTCGCTCACCATCATCGCCACCGCCCTCGTCGACACCGGCAGCCGCATGGACGACGTCATCTTCGAGGAGTTCAAGGGCACCGGCAACTGCGAGCTGCACCTCGACCGCAAGCTGGTGGAGAAGCGGGTCTTCCCGGCCATCGACATCAACAAGTCGGGCACCCGCAAGGAAGAGCTCTTGATGCCCGAGAAGGAGCTGCATCGCATCTGGGTGCTGCGCAAGGTGCTCAACCCGTTGTCGACGGTCGAGAGCATGGAGCTGTTGCTCGACAAGCTGCAGAAGACGAAGAGCAACCAGGAGTTCCTGAACGCGATGTCGCGGTAGGGGCTCGGCTAACAGATCAGGAACGGAAGCGGCGAGCTCCCCTCGCCGTGAAGTCGGTAGCGAGCACCCGGTGGCGGCAGTGGCGCGGCATGGGGCCCCGCCTGGCGGGCCCC
>DASYUP010000278.1:0-10052 GCA_036001185.1 Thermoanaerobaculia bacterium | reverse complement strand
CATGCTGTGGCTCTTCTGGATGCTGACGAACCTGGGCGCCCTGTCGATCGGCATCGGCGGCGTGCTGCTGGCGCGACGGCGCGGCCCGGCGGCTGGGCCGCTGGTCGCGGCGCCGGCGCCTCCTCCCCCGGGGCCGCCGGTCCACGACCTGCCGCCGGCCACGCGTGAGAGCGCCGCGCCGGGCGGAACGGCGCCGGCATGGGATGAGCCCTTCGAGGGCTTCGACGAGCCGGCGACCGCGGTCACCAACGCGGTGCCGGAGGAGGAGGCCGAGGAGCCGGCGGGGGGTCTGGGCGACGTCGAGCCACGGAAGGCGTAGGGGAACCCGGGACAAAGGCGGGGACAGGCCCCGCCCCAACCCCGGAGCGCCTGTCTCGACCGCCGGGCTGACTCACTCTGATGTAGGGGCGGGGCTTGTCCCCGCCCGTCTTCGTTTTCCGGCTCGTTCGTTCGCTACTCCCGCAATCGCTCCGCCAGCCGCGTGTTGCGTCGCTGCGGATCTGCATTGCTGACTGCCCGCCGCAGCGCCCGCCGGCTCCCCAGCAGCACCACCAACTTCTTGCCCCGCGTCATGCCGGTGTAGAGCAAGTTCCGCTGCAGCAGCACGTAGTGCTCGCGGTGGAGCACGACGATCACGCACGGGTACTCGCTGCCCTGCGACTTGTGGATCGAGCAGGCGTAGGCGAGCTCCAGCGGGTCGAGCTCGCCGGCCGGGTAGCGCACCAGCCGCTCGTCGAAGCGCACCAGCACCTCGGCCGCCTCCTCGTCGACCGCCTCGACGCGGCCGAGGTCGCCGTTGAAGACCTCGAGCTGGTAGTCGTTCTTCGACTGCAGCACGCGGTCGCCGAGGCGCAGCCGGCCGCGGCTGCCCTCGACCGGCGCGCCATCGGGGTTGAGCAGCGCCTGCAGCTCGGCGTTGAGGCTCACCGTGCCGAGCCGGCCGCGGCGCATCGGCGACAGCACCTGCACGTCGGCGCGCGGGTCGAGGCCGAAGCGACCGGGGACCCGTTCGGCGACCAGCCGGCGCAGCGTCGCCACCACCTCCTCGGGGTCCTCCTTGTCGATGAGGAAGAAGTCGCTCGGCTGACCCTCGTCGGGGGCGAGCGGCATCTCGCCGGCGAGCACGCGGTGGGCGTTGGCGACGATGAGCCCGGCGCCGTCCTGGCGAAAGATCCGCGTCAGCCGGACGCTGGGCACCACGCCGCTGCCCAGTAGCTCGGCCAGCACGTTGCCGGGGCCCACCGAGGGAAGCTGATCGGCGTCGCCGACGAGAACCATTCGCGCCTGCTCGGGTACTGCTTTGAGGAGATGGTGCGCGAGCAGCATGTCGATCATCGACACCTCGTCGACCACCAGCAGGTCGACGGCCAGCGGCCGCTGGTCGTCGCGCTCGAAGCGGGCCGCCTGCGGGCTCCACTCGAGCAGCCGGTGCAGCGTCGAGGCGTCGTGCCCGGTGGCCTCGGCGAGCCTTTTCGCGGCGCGGCCGGTGGGCGCCGCCAGCAGCACGCGCTCGCCCTTGCGAGTGAAGATCTCCACCAGCGCCCGCACCAGCGTCGTCTTGCCGGTGCCGGGGCCGCCGGTGAGCACCAGCAGCTTGCCCAGCACGACGCGGCGGATGGCCTCGCGCTGCGCCGGCGCCAGGGTGACGTGAAAGCGCTCCTCGAACCACTGGCAGGCGCGCTCGACGTCGACCGCCACCGGCGGCAAGGGGAAGGCGGCGAGACGCTTGAGACGCTGCGCGGCGAAGCGCTCGGCGACGAAGAAGGGGCGCAGGTAGACGGCGTCGTCGCCGCCGCCGGCAGCCCGGTCCGGCCGCGGCTCGATCACCACCCGCTCCTCGGCGACCAGGGAGGGGAGGGCCGCGGCGACCAGCTCGCCCTCTGCCGCCAGCAGCTCGATCGCCGCCGCCAGCAGCTCGCGGCGGGGCAGAAAGAGGTGCCCCTCGTCGCCGGCCTGCGACAGCGCGTGCAGCAGACCGGCGGCGAGCCGCGCCGGCGCATCGCGGGGCAGACCCAACTGGGCGGCGATGGCGTCGGCGGTCTGGAAGCCGATGCCCCAGACGTCGGCGGCGAGCCGGTAGGGGGTCTCGGCGACCACCCGCATCGCGTCGTCCCCGTACTGCTTGTAGATCTTCACCGCGTGGTGCGCCGCCACGCCATGCGTCTGCAGGAATACCATCACCTGGTGGATCTGCCGCTGCTGCTGCCAGGCATGCTGGATGGCGCGGCTGCGAACGCCACCGATGCCCTCGACCTCGGTGAGCCGCTCGGGGTGGTGATCGATCACGTCGAGGGTGTCGAGACCGAAGGCGCCGACGAGGCGCTTGGCCATCACCCGCCCGACACCGGGCACCAGGCCGGAGCCGAGGTAGCGCTCGATCCCCTGCAGCGTCGCCGGCTTGACGGTGAGCCAGGTCTCGACCTGGAACTGCTCGCCGTACTTCTTGTCCTGCACCCAGCGGCCGGAGAGCTTCAGCGACTCGCCCGGCTGCACGCCGAACAGCGGCCCCACGGCGGTCACCGGGTCGCGCCGGCCATCGACCTTCAGGCGCACGACGCAGAAGGCCGACTCCGGGCTCTCGTAGACCACGCGCTCGAGGACCCCTTCGATGCCGGCGCCGTCGCCAGTGGCGGGAAGCAGCGATCCCTGCGCCATGCGGCGATTGTAGGGCCCGCCGCCGCGACGGGGCGGGGCCGGCAAGGTCGTCATGACGGGGCCGGGCACGGCGAGATCGTCGGCGCGAGCGACCCGGGCGCGGCTAGCGTGCGGACGCGAGGCAGCGTTCTTGCCCGCCAGCCTGGTTGGCGGTGCTCGCCGCGCCCTCCCGGGCCCTCCCTTGCAACTGTTACAAGGCAATGGAACCATCTTCCAACGTCGGCTCGCCGGCGCGGGGCATTCACCGCTCCGCGCCCACCGCCGCGCCGAGAGAGGAGCGATGCCGTGATGCCAGCCCTGCGCTGCCTCCGCCTCCTTGCCGTCCTCGCCCTGGTTGCCCTGGCGCTCGCCGTCTCCACCCCGCGCGCCTCCGCCCAGTACTTCGGCCGCAACCAGGTGCAGTGGGAGCGCTTCGACTTCCACGTTCTCGAAACCGAGCACTTCCGCGTCTACCACTATCCGGCCGGGAACCCGGCGGCCGCCAACGCGGCGCGCATGGCCGAGCGCTGGTACGGGCGTCTGTCGAAGGTGTTCGACCACGACTTCGCCGAGCCCAAGCCGATCGTCCTCTACAACGACCACGCCGACTTCCAGCAGACCGCGCTGTCGGGCGGCGAGATCATCGGCGAGGGCACCGGCGGCTTCACCGAGCCGCTGCGCGACCGCGTGGTGCTGCCGTTCACCGCCGACTACGCCGACACCGATCACGTCATCGGCCACGAGCTGGTGCACGTCTTCCAGTTCGACATCGCCCAGCGCCAGCGGCCAGGTGGTAACCAGCCGCAGGGCCGTGCCGTCGGCCTCGAGAGCATGCCCCTGTGGATGGTGGAGGGGCTCGCCGAATACCTGTCGCAGGGGCGCAACGACACGCTCACCAGCTCCTGGATGCGCGACGCCGTGCTGCACGACGACCTGCCCGACCTGCGCAAGCTCTCCCGCAACCCGCGCTACAACCCCTACCAGTACGGCCAGGCGTTGTGGGCCTACATCGGCGGCCGCTGGGGCGACCGCAAGGCGACCGAGCTCTTCCGCGTGGCGCTGCGGGTGGGAGCCGAGGCGGCGTTCAAGGACGAGCTGGGCATGGACTGGAAGCAGTTCGCCGAAGAGTGGCACCGCGACCTCAAGGCCTACTACGCGCCGATCCTGGCGCAACGGCAGAAGCCCGCGGAGCTTGGCAACGAGCTGGTGGGCAAGAAGGAGAGCGGGCGCCTAGCGGTGTCACCGGTGCTGTCGCCCGACGGCCGCTGGGTGGCCTTCCTCTCCACCCGCGGGCTCTTCGATGTCGAGCTCTTCCTCGCCGACGCGCAGACCGGCAAGGTCGTGCGCCGCCTGGCCAGCGCCGAGACCGACCCGCACGTCGACGAGCTGCGCTTCATCGACTCCGCCGGCGCCTGGTCGCCCGACGGGCGGCGATTCGTCTTCCCGGTGGTGGCGCACGGCGACAACGACCTGCTGGTGGTCGACGTCGACTCCGGCAAGGTGCAGCAGCGCATCGACCCCGGGGTGGGCGAGGTGACCAGCATCACTTGGTCGCCCGATGGCCGCACCCTCGCCTATTCCGGGCTCGACAAGGGCATCGACGACCTCTACCTCTACGACCTGGGAGGGGGTCGCGTCACCCAGCTCACCCACGACGCCTACGCCGACCTCCAACCCACCTGGTCGCCCGACGGCAAGAGCCTGCTCTTCGTCTCCGACCGCGGACCCGGCGCCGATATCGCGCAGCTGCGCTACGCGCCGATGGGGCTGTTCACCATCGACGTCGCCAGCCGCGAGCTGCGGGCGCTGCCCCGCCTGGGCGACGGCAACGAGATCGATCCCCACTACGGGCCCGACGGCAGCTCGATCTACTTCCTCTCCGACGTCGACGGGGTGAGCGACATCTACCGCATGCCGGCGGCTGGCGGGGCCGCGGAGCGGCTCACCCACGCCGCCACCGGCGTCGCCGGCATCACCGACAAGTCGCCGGCGCTGGCGGTGGGCGCCAACCGCCTGGTCTTCTCGGTCTTCGACCAGCGGGCGCTGACCCTGCGCACGCTGCCGCTCGCCACGCCGGCGACGCCCGCCCCGGCCGCCACGGACCGCGCTGCGGCGGTGCTGCCGCCGGCCGAGACCGCGCGCCAAGCCACCGTCGAGAGCCTGCTCGCCCGCGGCGGTGAGCCGGCGCCGCCGCGGCACTTTGATGTCTCCGGCTACCACCCGAAGATGGGGCTCACCTACGTCGGCCCCATCGGCTTCGGCCTCTATTCGGACCGCTACGGCTACGGCCTCGGGGGCAGCGTCACCGCCTACTTCAGCGACGTGCTCGAGCGGCACGAGCTGGCGGTGGCGCTGCAGGGGGGCTCGTCGACCGGCACCTTCAAGAACGCCATCGGTCTGCAGGCGCTCTACCTCGACCGCACCCACCGCTTCGTCTGGGGGGCGGGCGGCACTCACCTGCCCATCGAGACGGCCTTCACCCGCATCCGCACCGAGCAGGTCAACGTCGGCGGGCAGCAGGTGCTGGCCGACGTCATCGAGCAGCTGCGCGAGGTGCAGACCGTCGACCAGGCGCAGGCGCTCTCGCAGTACCCCTTGTCGCAGACGCGGCGCTTCGAGGGGAGCGTCGGCTACACGCGGCTCTCCTTCGACGACCAGCTCGAGCGGCTGGTGGTGGTGGGCAACACCGTCGTCCAGCACTCCATCGATCGACTGCAGTCTCCGCCCTCGCTGAACCTCACCGAGGCCGGCGTCTCCTTCGTCGGCGACAACTCCTACTTCGGCTTCGTCTCGCCGGTGCGCGGCGGCCGCATGCGGCTGGAGGTCGACCAGACCTCCGGCACTCTCTCCTACACCACTGCGCTCGCCGACGCGCGGCGCTACTTCTTCATGCGGCCGCTGACCCTCGCCGTGCGTGGCATCCACTTCGGCCGCTACGGCGGCGACGCCGACAGCGGTCGGCTATCGCCCCTCTACGTCGGCGACGAGACGCTGGTGCGCGGCTACTCGGTGGGTTCGATCCACCTCCGCGAGTGCACCCAGCAGCCGGGCAGCAACGCCTGCCCCGAGTTCGACCGCCTGATCGGCAGCCGCGTCGCCGTCGCCAACCTGGAGCTGCGCGTGCCGCTGTTCGGCGTCGAGGAGTTCGGCCTCTTCAAGGTCCCCTGGCTGCCCACCGAGCTGGCGCTCTTTGCCGACGCCGGCGCCGCCTGGACGCGCGGCGACAGCCCGCGCTGGGTATTCAAGCGCAACTCCAGCGACCGCGTGCCGGTCGTCTCGGCCGGCATCGCGGCGCGCATCCTGCTGCTCGGCGCGCTGCCGCTCGAGTTCTACGTCGCCAAGCCCTTCCAGCGGCCACAGGAGAACCTGGTGTACGGGTTCCTCATCGCGCCGGGGTGGTAGGGGAGCCGGCGCGCGGATAGGCGCCACGAAGGCAGGCGGGGAAAGCCCCGCCCGCGTTCGTTACACTCCGCGCGCCCGCCGCGACGCCGGTCGCCCAGGGCTCGACCATGATGCACAGCGTCGGCACACCGTTGATGTGGGGAGTGTTCGCGGTGGTGGTCCTGGGGGCCCTCGCCATCGACCTCTTCGTCTTCCACCGCCACTCCCGCCAGGTCCGCGTGCGCGAAGCGGCCGCCTGGGTGATGGTGTGGATCGCCCTCGCCGCCGCCTTCGCCCTGTGGATCCGCTTCGAGAGCGGCGGCCAGGCGGCCCTCGAGTTCGCCACCGGTTACCTCGTCGAGTACGCCCTCTCGGTCGACAACATCTTCGTCTTCATCGTCATCTTCCGCTTCTTCGGCACGCCCCCTGAGCACCGCCACCGCGTGCTGTTCTGGGGCATCGTCGGTGCCGTCGTGCTGCGCGGCCTCTTCGTCGTCGCCGGCCTCGGGCTGATCGCCCTCTTCCACTGGATGCTCTACGTCTTCGGCGCCCTGCTGGTGTGGACCGGCATCAAGCTGCTGCGCGAGTCGGAGATGGAGATGCACCCCGAGCAGAACCCGGTGGTGCTCTTCCTCCGCCGCCACCTGCGGATGACCGCCACGGTTGACGACGAGCGGTTTCTCACCCGCATCGACGGCAAGCTCTTCGCCACCCCGCTGCTCGCCGTGCTACTGGTGATCGACGTCGTCGACGTCATCTTCGCCATCGACTCCATCCCCGCCATCTTCGGCGTCACCCGCGACCCCTTCGTCGTCTTCACCTCGAACATCTTCGCCGTGCTGGGGCTGCGCGCCATCTACTTCCTGCTGCACGACCTCATGGACCGCTTCGCCTACCTGCACTACGGGCTGGGCCTGGTGCTCACCTTCATCGGCGCCAAGATGCTGGTCGCCGAGTGGGTCGAGGTGCCGGTGCAGTGGTCGCTGGGCGTCGTCGCCGCGCTGCTGGTCGGCGCGGTGGTGGCGTCGTGGCTGTTCGGGCCGAAGGATGGCGGGGTAGGCAAGGCGGCACGCGACGAGCGCCGCGAGGGCGGCTAGGCAGCCCTCGCCGCGCGGCCGCGCTCAACCCTCGGGCGAGCTCAGGGTCGCCGGGGCGAGCGGCGCCGCTTCGCCGGTGGCGCCACCGTTGCCGCCGTCTGCCGCGTGGCCCTGTTCCCCCGCTTCGCCGTTGCCAGCGGCGGCCGCACCCTTGCCGCGCCCGCCGCGCCGGCGCCCGCCGCGGCGGCGGCGGCGTTTCTTGCCAGCGCCGCCCTCGCCTGCGGTCTCGGCGTCCTCCGGGCCGTTGGCGGGCGCCTCGCCGGCATCGGTCGCGCCGGTGTGCGCGCGGCTTGGCGCAACCGAGACCGCGGCGGCGGCGGTCTCGCTGGCGGGACCGCTCGCCGTCGCCTCGCCGCCGTTGCCCTTGCCGCGGCGCCGACCGCCACGCCGCCGGCGCCGTGGCCGCCGCTTGGCGGCCCCCGCTTCGGCGGCGGCCTCGTCAGCCTCCTCCTCCTCGTCCTCGTCGACCGGCTCACTGACGGCGGTGAGGCTGGCCGGCTCCGGTGGCGGCACCAGGCGCAGCGGCCTCACCGGCCGCTCGTCGCCCGGGTCGCGGTCGAACCACTCGACCTTCTGCTCGGTGCGGCCGAGGTGGCGGGAGGCGACGATCTCGATCTTGATGTCGAACTCCTGCTCGAGGTCGGCGATCTCGCGGCGGCGGCCGTTCTGCAGCGCGTCGGCGAGCTCGGGGTGGAGACCGATGCGCACCGCCTTCATGGCGCCGGTGGCGGCGCGCGCCTGGATGCGGCGGATGAGGGAGATGCCCACCATCTCGGGGCTGGAGATGCGGCCCATGCCGCCGCAGGTGGGGCAGGGGCGGTGGGTGCGCATGAGCAGCGCCTGCTGGATGCGCTGGCGGTTGATCTCCAGCAGGCCGTTGGGGCTGATCTTGCCCACCGTGAAGCGCGCCTTGTCGGCCTTCATCGCCTCGCGCAGCTCCTTCTCGAGCTTGCGCTGGTTCTTCTGCGCCCGCATGTCGATGAAGTCGACCACCACCAGGCCGCCGATGTCGCGCAGCCGCAGCTGGCGGGCGACCTCGCGGGCGGCCTCGAGGTTGGTGTGCAGCGCCGTCTCCTCCTGGCTGCCGGCGCGGGTGGCGCGGCCGGAGTTGACGTCGATCGAGGTGAGCGCCTCGGTGCGGTCGATGACCAGGCTGCCACCCGAGGGCAGCGGCACAGTGCGCTCGTAGATACGGTCGATCTGCGGCTCGAGGTCGTAGGCGGAAAACAGCGGCGTGCGCTCGCCCCAGCGCACCAGGTTGGTGCGGGTGCGCGGCATGAAGGCCTGCATGTACTCCTGCGCCTGGGTGAAGGCCTCGTCGTCGTCGACCACCACCTCGGCGATGGTGGCGTCGAGGAAGTCGCGCAGGGCGCGCAGCACGAGGTCCTGGTCGCTGTAGAGGAGCTTACCGCCGCGCGGCCCACTGCCCTTGCCGGAGCGGGCCTCCGCCTCCACCCGCTTCCACACCCGCAGCAGGGCGGCGAGGTCGCGCTGCAGCGTCGCCTTGGTCTGCTCGAGGGCGTTGGTGCGCACGATGACGCCGCACTCCTCGGGCACCTTGAGGCTGGCGGCGAGCTCCTTGAGCCGCTTCCTGCTCTCCTCGTCCTCCACCTTGCGCGACACTCCCATCACCGGGTCGAAGGGGGTGAGCACCAGGTAGCGGCCGGCAAGCGAGAGGTTGGTGGTGAGCGAGGCGCCCTTCGCTCCCTCGGCTTCCTTCTCCACCTGCACGACGATCGGCTTGCCGCGCTCGAGCACCTCGTCGATGCGCGCGCGGCCGCCGCTCGGCTGGCGATAGTAGGCCTCGGGGACGACGTCCTGGATGGCGAGGAAGCCGTGCTTCTCGGCGCCGTAGTCGATGAAGGCGGCGTTGAGGCTGGGCTGCACGTTGGCGATGACGCCGCGGTAGATGTTGCCGCGCTGCAGACCGCGCTCGGATACCTCCACCTGGTAGCCGGCGAGGGAGCTGCCGTCGAGGACGGCGACGCGCACCTCTCCGGGATTCTCGGCGTTGATGAGCATGCGTCGGGTCACAAGGTCTCCAGTCAGGGTAGGGGGGCGGTCCTGGCCGCAGCCCCTCCAGGGTGCTTGCACTGTCGGGTAGGACGGGCTCGGGGGCGGGCGGCACCCAGCCGCCCCGCGGAACGGTCCCAGGGCGGGCGGCCGCGGTCGGCCCACCGGCGGCGAAGCGTAGCCGATGCAAGGCGCTACGGCAAGCGCCAGGCCGGCGGCGGGCGGTAACAGGCCGGGGCCTCCCGGCGCCGTAGAATGCCCCGCAGCATGAGCCAATGCCCCCACTGTGGCGCCGCGGTCGCTCCCGGCGCGCAGCTCTGCGGCGCCTGCGGGCGTCCGCTCGTCCCCGGCGTGCCGCGCAGCGACAAGTCGCTCAAATGGGTCGTCATGATCGTCGCCGGCGCCGGCTGCGCCCTGGTGGCGATCGCCGTCGCCGGCATCGTCGCCGCCCTCATCATTCCCAACTTCCTCGATGCGCTCCAGAAGGCGAAGCAGAAGCGCACCGTCGGCGACCTGCGCACCATCGCCACCACCCTCGAGAGCTACCGCCAGCAGAACGACACCTACCCGGCGGCGAGAGGCGCCGCCGAGCTGGGGCCTCTGCTCGCCGGCCAAGGCTTCCCCGGCAAGCTCAAGGACGGCTGGCAGCACGAGCTCCGCTACACCTGCCTGTCGCCGGCGGAGGCCCGCTGCGCCAGCTACGAGCTCGCCAGCCCGGGGCGCGACGGCGCCTACGAGCACCCGCCCGGCGGATACACCCCCGGCCCCTTCGCGCCCACCGACTACGACAGGGACCTGGTGATGCGCGACGGCGACTTCGTGCGCTGGCCGCAGGCCCTCTGAAGTCTCCGGGGTAGGGACTGAGTTCGAGCGCAAGAATCGGAGTGTCGGCGGGGCGCGGGATCCCTACCATGGCCTCCAGACGAA
>DASYUP010000277.1:0-5149 GCA_036001185.1 Thermoanaerobaculia bacterium | reverse complement strand
GCTGGTGGTGGCGGCGCTGCCGGCGGCGAGCGAGCCGCCCCCGGTGGAGGGGAGGTGAGGCTCGCCCCTTCCATCCTCGCCGCCGACCTCGCCTGCCTGGGCGACGCGTTGCGCCTCTGCGAGCAGGGGGGCGCCGACCTGGTGCACGTCGACGTCATGGACGGGCACTTCGTGCCCAACCTCACCTTCGGGCCGCCGATGGTGGCGGCACTCCATCGCCACACCCGGCTGCCGCTCGACGTCCACCTGATGGTCGCCAACCCCGAGCGGTTGCTCGACGACTATCTGGAGGCGGGCGCCGCCTGGGTGTCGGTACACGTCGAGGCCACCGCCCACCTCGATCGCCTGCTGGCGCGCATCCGCGCCGCCGGGGCGCGCGCCGGCGCGGTGCTCAACCCGGCGACCCCGGTGGCGCAGCTTGCAGACTGCCTGCCGGCGCTCGACCACGTGCTGGTGATGTCCGTCAATCCCGGCTTCGCCGGCCAGCGCTTCATCCCCTACGCCCTCGACAAGGTGCGCCGGCTGGCGGAGCTCATCCGTGCGGCGGCCCTGCCGGTGGCGATCGAGATCGACGGCGGCATCGGCCTCGACAACGTCGCCGAGGCGGTCGCCGCCGGCGTCGACGTCGTCGTCGCCGGCTCCTCCGTCTTCGCCGCCGCCGACCCCATCGCCCGCATGCGCGAGCTCAAGCAAGTCGCCGCAGGAGTCCCGAGATGATCCGTAGCCGCCTCCTCGTCTCCCTGTTCGTTCTGCTGGTCGTCGCTCCCTGGCTCGCCGGCTGTCGTCACAGCCAGCGGCAGGACCCCTTGCTGCAGCTCTCCGCCGCCGAGTCGCTCGCCGAGGGGCAGCGGCTGATGGCGCTCGAGAAGTACGCCCAGGCGCGCAAGTACCTCACCCACGCCTTCGAGGTCGAGCCCAACTCGGTGTCCGGTCGCGAGGCGCTGCTGCTGGTCGCCGATTCGCTGTACAAGCAAGGAGGCACGCAGAACCTGGTGCAGGCGGAGGCCAAGTACCGCGACTTCATCAACCGGTTCCCCACCAGCGACCGCGCGCCGTACGTGCAGCTGCAGATCGGCAGCTCGCTGGCGGCGCGGGTGCCGCGCCCCGATCGCGACCAGACGGTCACCCACCAGGCGCTCACCGCCTTCGAGGACTTGCTGCGCCTCTATCCCACCAGCGAGGAGGCGCCGCAGGGGCAGGCGCGGCTCGCCGACCTGCGCGCGAAGCTGGGTGAGCACGAGTTCGAGGTGGCGCGCTTCTATCTGCGCTTCGGTCTGCCGATCGCCACCGAGAAGCGCCTGCAATACCTACTGGCGACCTTCCCCGAGTACGCCGAGAAGGACAAGGTCTACTACTACCTCGGCGTCGCCAACATGGACTTGCGCCTGCCGCAGGAGGCCGCGAAGTGGTTCAAAAAGCTACGCGAGGAGTTTCCGCAGAGCGCCTACGTGGGCAAGATCCCGCAGAGCGACCTGGTCGGCTGATCGGCGGCCTGAGGGCGACGGCACTGGCCGTGGCGCTGGCGGGATGTGCCGCTCTGGTGGGGTGTGCCGCTCTGGTGGGGTGTGCTACCGCGCCGCGGCTGCCGGGCGAGCGGCGCGACGCCGAGATCGAGCAGCTCAAGACGCGGGTGCTCGAGCTCAGCGAGCGCGCCGCGGTCGCTGACGTCGAGCTGGCGCGGCTACGCCAGCAGGTAGCGGCGCTGGAGGGGCGGCTGGCGGCCGGGCGCGCGGGTGCCGGGCAGCCCGCGGCCGCCGCCGACGCGGCATCGCCGGCCGCACCGGCGCCGTCGCGTGGCAGCGGCGCCGCGCGCGCGCCGTCGCGGCCGCCGACCGCCGCCGCTCGTCCGGCGCCAGCGCTCGAGGAGAGCGAGCTGCCGAGCGACGAGCCCGTCGCTACGCCGCCACCGCGCGCCGCCACCGCTCCGCGGCCTGCGGTACCGCCGCCCGAACCGCCCGCCGCCACCCCGCGCGGCACCGCCACCGCGCCGCCGGCTCGGCCCGCCGCCGCGCCGTCCGCCGCGGCCGTTCCGCCGCCCGCGCCGTCAGCGATCGCCGCCGCCGGCGACGGCGCCCCGGTCCCGCGCGAGGCGCAGGCGGTCTACGACGAGGCCTACACCCTCTACCACCAGGGGAAGTTCCCGGAGGCCGAGGCGCGCTTCGAGGAGTTCCTCGCCCAGGCCCCGAAGACCGAGCTGTCCGACAACGCGGAGTACTGGATCGGCGCCGCGCGGTTCGCTCGTAGTGACTTCCGCGGCGCCCTCGCCGCCTTCCGCCGCACCGTCGAGCTCTACCCCGACGGCAACAAGGTTCCCGACGCCCTCTACAAGATGGGGCAGGCTCTCGAGGAGCTGGCCGAGCCGGTCGTGGCGCTGGCCGTTTACGACGAGCTGGTACGCCGTTTCCCCGACACCGCGGCCGCCAGCCTGGCCAGTGAGCGACAGGCCAAGCTGCGCCCCTGACCAGGTTCTTCAAGCGTTTCTTGAGGAAGAGTGACCCAAACGCTTGACAGGACGAGGTAAAGTCGCTTAGCGTTTGCATGAAATTCCATCCCTTGCGATTGCGCCGGGTTGCTCGGAGGAGGTTCGCCATGACGTGCCGACGACGGAGTGGGATCGCTGCGGTCGCTCTTCTCCTCTGCGGCGCCTTCTCCGCCGTGGCCTCCGACCAGCCGCCGAAGAACCTTCACAAGGTGGGTGACCACTGGACGGCCTGGGATCCGCCGACCGACATCCCGGAGGGGACCCGGACCTACACGATCGTTCCCGGCGACACGCTCTGGGCGCTGGCCGGCAAGTTCCTCAAGAACAGCTACCTCTGGCCGCAGCTGTGGGAGCAGAACAAGTACATCAAGGACGCTCACTGGATCTACCCCGGCGACCCGCTGGTGCTCCCGCCCGAGGTGGCGCCGGTCGAGCAGCTCGCCGAGCAGGACCTCGGCGGCAAGGCGGGTGAAGGCGCCGGTGGGGCGGGCTCGACCCCGGGCGAGGAGGCCAATCCCAACCTGCGCCTCGACACCCGCGTCGCGCCCCTGCAGCCGCTCGGCACCGAGGACGACATCTACTGCAGCGGCTACCTCGGCGAGGTCGACGAGGAGTTCGGGTATCACATGGTCGGCTCCGAGTTCAACGGCCAGCAGCCGCGCCTCTCCGGCACCGCCGGCGGCTACGCCGCGCTGCGTGGCGTCTGGGGCGTCGAGACCGTCAAATACGACCTCACCCTGGGGGACATCGTCTACGTCGACGGCGGCCTCGCCGCCGGCCTCTCGCCCGGCCTCCTCTACACGGTCGTCGAGCCGCGCGACCTGGTGCGCAATCCGGTCAACGGCGACCTTGTCGGGCGCATCTACCAGTACCAGGGGCGCGTGCGGCTGCTCACCGTTCAGGACGACGTCGCCATCGGCGAGATCGTCCAGACCTGCGACAGCATCCACGTCGGCACCGGCCTCAAGCCCTTCGTTCCCGAGCCGGTGCCGCTGGGCCGCCGCACCGGCATGCGCGCCGCCAACGCCCCCGTTCCGGAGAGCAAGCTGGAGTCCGATCCAGTGATCCTGCGCGCCAAGGACGACCTCTTCAGCCTCGGCGAGGATCACGTGGTGTTCGTCAGCCTCGGCACCGACAGCGGTGCCGCCCCCGGTGACATCTACACCATCTTCCGCGCCAACCGGCCGGGCCTGCCGCCACTCGTGCTCGGCGAGCTGGCGGTGCTGTCGGTGCATTCGCGCGGCGCGGTGGCGCGCATCCTCGAGTCGCGCTACCCGATCTACGTCGGCGACCGGCTCGAGCCCAAATAGGCGGCTCGCGCGCAGCGTCGACGGCCGCGCGAGGGACGCCTCCTCGCGCGGTATCGCCGTGTTAGACTCCCCGCTTCCGTCGCTAAATCCCTGTGAGCGATCAGAGTCTCAACGGACACCTCTGCCGACTGGTTGGCGAGCTGGTAAAACAGGGGATCTCCCTGCAGCAAGCGAGCCGCGAGTTCGAGCGCCAATACCTGCTGGCGGCGCTGCGCGCGCACGCGGGAAGCCTGTCGCGCTCCGCCACCGCCCTCGGCGTGCACCGCAACACGCTGCGCAACAAGATGGCGGCCCTCGGGATCGGCCCCCACGACATCGCGCCGCGGCCGCGGCCGCGCCGCCGGGCGGCGGCCCGCTGAGCTAGATCGCAGCTCCGATCCTGCCGCTCGCGCGGGGAAGCGCGAGCCGTGCGCCGGCGTATTGCTTGCGTTCCGGCTGCCGAAGGCTATGACGCCTTCTTTACGCCGTGTACGGCACCGACTTTGCTTTCCTCTCCAACGGAGTTTCTTACCTTCACTGCCCGTGTTCATCGGGTGATGCCAAACTGACGCCTTTGGCCTGATGCGGAAGCCATCGCGGCCTTGGAGAGGAGAGGGCTGCCCCTTCGGGAAGCGTGCGGAGCAATCCGCGGCGCGCCCGGGCGGGGTGGGTCCCTGGAGGAATTTGCCATGCGGGACCGTCGTCTCTTCCCCGCCCTCGTCGGCGGGGGTCTGCTGCTGGTCCTACTTTGGCCGTCGACGTCGAGCGCGCCCGCCGTTCCCGATCACGTTCCGCCCCCGCCGAGCCCGCAGCGTGTGGCCATGCTGCAGGAGCTCGAGCGCTGGACGCGTGGTCACGATCACGGCTTCGAGCTCTTCGGCGGCGATCGGCTGGCGCGCGCGGAGGACCGCGCGCGCGGCTTCGCGTTGTTCGGTGAGCGTGCTGGCGGCAGCGAGCGCCGGCAACTGCTCGCCACCTTGCCCTACGGCTCGCTGATCCAGGACGCCGCCGAGCAGTACCGCCTCGACAGTCTGTTGCTCGCGGCGGTGGTGCAAGCCGAGTCCGGGTTCGACCCGGCGGCGATCTCACCGCAGGGCGCGCAGGGCCTCATGCAGCTGATGCCGGTGACGGCGCAGACCTACGGCGTGCTGCGGCCGGCGGATCCGCGCGCCAACGTGCGCGCCGGCGCCCGCTACCTGCGCGACCTGCTGCGCCGCTTCGACGACGACCTCGAGCTGACGCTGGCCGCCTACAACGCCGGGCCGGCGGCGGTGCGCCGCTTTCGAGGGGTGCCGCCCTACCGCGAAACCCGCGTCTACGTCGAGCGCGTGCTCACGCTCTACCTGGGATACCACCGCGCGCTCTGGCAGGAGGCGCA
>DASYUP010000276.1:0-4873 GCA_036001185.1 Thermoanaerobaculia bacterium | reverse complement strand
AAGCCGAAGGGGTCGCCGTTGGCGTCGGTCGCCTCGATCAGCCCGTCGGACAGCAGCACTACCAGGTCGCCGGGGCGCAGCCGCCGCTCGCAGGTGGGGTAGCGGTCGCCGAGCACGCCCAGCGGCGGGCTCGGCAGGAGGATCTCCTCCACCTCGCCGTCGCGCAGGCAGTAGGTCGGCACGTGGCCGGCATTGGTCAGCTCGAGCATGCCGCTGCGTGGGTCGAAGGTGGCCAGCGTGGCGGTCACCAGCGGCCTGGCGCCGATCGCCGAGCGGCCGTCGCGGACCAGCCGGTTGAGGCGCGCGAACACGTCCTGCGCCGGCAGCCGCTGTTCGACCAGCATCACCAGCGCCGCCTTGAGCATCGCCATACGCAGGCCGGCGGAGAGGCCGTGGCCGGAGACGTCGGCCACCACCACCACCAGCCGCCCGTCTTCACCCTTGAGCAGGTCGAAGTAGTCGCCGCCGATGGCGGCCGAGGGCTCGAAGTAGCTCGCCAGCTCAACCGCCTCGGTGGTGGTGAGCGAGCTCGGCAGCAGGCTCTGCTGCAGCTCGCGGGCGACCTGCAGCTCCTTCTCCAGGCTTTCCTTCTGCGCCCCCGCCGCCACCAGCTCCTGGAGGCTGCCGGCCATCTCGTTGTAGGAGCGCTGCAGCTCGCCGAGCTGGTCCTTGCGGCGCACCGGGATGCGCACCGAGAAGTCGCCGCGGCGCACCGCCTCGGTGGCCCGCGACAGCCGGTTGACCGCCCGCGACAGCCCGTAGATGAGGAACAGCGCCATCAGCGTGGCGGTGGCGTAGATGTCGAAGAGCAGGAAGGCGACCAGCAGCAGCACCCCCCAGGCCGCGGTGTCGATGTCGGCGCTGCTCGACACCACCTGCTGGTAAACGGTGCGCGGCGTGGCGTTGAGCGCCGCGCCCAGCGCTTGCGGGTCGCGCGGCCCGCCTCCAAGCAGCGCCCGCGGCGATCCGAGCTTCTCCACCCAGGCGAGGAAGGGGCGGTCGGCAAGCGCCAGCTCGCGGTTGGCGGTGCCGAAGAACTCGTTGCGCAGGGCGGCCTGGCGGTTCGACAGCGGGATGTTGAGGCCGACGTGGTGGCCGAACATCTGCACGTCGACGCGCTGGCCGCCGGCGGTCCACGGCGCCACCTCCACCCACAGGCCGCTGCGCTCGCGCAGCTCGCGCGCCAGGTCACCGGTGAAGACGCCGAGGGCGGAGGAGCCGTTGCTCTCCACCGCCGCCGCCATGGTCACGCGCCCGCGGGCGTCGCGGACGAGGGGCACGTGGCGCGCCAGCCCCTCCTCGCCGGCCTCCGGCTGCACCAGCCAGGCCGGCCACTGCTCCGGCGCCGAGGTCGCTCCGGAGACCTTCTTGCCACCGCGATAGTAGGCGAGCAGCACGTCACCGTCGCGCAGGCGGGGATGGCCGTCGCGGAAGTCGTCGAGGGCGCCGGCCGTGGTTTCCTCGAGCTCGCGGTGAAAGGCGACCGCCGTGTCGCGGAAGAGGTGGCCGACGAGGGCCCCGGAGAGCAGCCAGAGCCCGACGGCGGCGAGCACGATGGCGAGCGGAATCGGCACCACGCCGATGAGGAAGTAAGAGAAGGCGAGCTTGCGGCCGACGCGCCAGAGGAAGCTGCGGAAGAGGCCGATGCTCACCCACAACAGGGCGAGCACCACCGCCGCGGCACCGGCGAGGGCGGCGAGGCCCCGCACGCCCAGCGCCCCCGCCGCCAGGGCGGAGCCCAGCAGCAGACCGATCAAGCCGAGCAGCAGGACGGTGCGCTTGCGCATGGCTGGGGCGGGGAGATCCTAGTCCCCGGCCCCGAGGGTGACTACGCAGGATGAGGCAGAGGGTTGCAAGCGCCTGCAAACACTCGCCGCTGCGGTAAGATTCGCCGCCGCGAGGAGAGGAGCGACCGATGTCCCGACTGCCGCGTCACCTGGAGCATCTGCGCACGGGTTTCACCGCCGAGGCGGTCTCGGCGGCCACCTGCCGCGCCTTCGCCGAGCAGGCCGAGGCCGAGAAGCGGCCCAACCTCGCCAGCCGCTGGCGGGCGCTCGCGGCCGAGAAGGACCGGCTGGCCATCGCGCTGCTGCACGCCGCCGGCAAGGTGGAGAGCGAGGCCGGTAACCTGCGGGCGGCCATCGCCGAGGAGCAGTACGAAAACGAGGTCCTTTACCCGCGACTGATCGCCGACATGGAGGATCTCGGGCACCCCGAAGAGGCGGCCCTGCTACGGCGGCTCGTGGAGACGCAGAAGCGCCACCGCGAGGAGCTCGACGCGCTGCGCCGCGACCTCACCGCCGCCAACCGCGACGTGGCCACTACCACGGTGACGCTGGCTCGCTAGCCGGCGCCACGCTGCCGCCGCTGCCGGATACCGATCGCCGGCTTCAACTGGCGGCCGGCGTGGAGACCGGCACCACCGGCCTCGCCCCTTCGCGCTCGCGCTCCCGCTCGCGGTCGCGCCGTTGGTCGCGGCGCTCCGGCAGGTCGGCGGCCCCCTTGCTGTTGCCGGTGGGCTCCATGTCGATGGCGCCCTTGAAGCGGCACCCCTGATCGAGCGCCACGCGCGGGGCGCGGATGTCGCCGTGCACCTGGCCGCTGGCGCGCACCAGCACCTGCTGCGAGGCGGTGAGGTTGCCGCGCACCTCGCCCTCGACGACGATGGCGCTGGCGCGCACTTCGCCCTCGACGTGACCGTCGGCGCCGATCGTCACCTGGTGGGCCGGCACCTGGATTTCGCCGCGGAAGCGGCCTTCGACGAAGAGGTCCTCTTCGCCGGAGAGCTTGCCCTCGAAGGTGAGCGACGGACCGAGACGCGCCGGCGAGCCGCCGGTGGCGACGCGTGGCGGCGGCGGGGACGGTGAGGGAGTGCCAGACCGCGGCTCGGCGTTGGCGATCGGCACGGGGACAGCTTGCTCGTCGGGGCGCTTCCACATCGTCGGGTTCCTCCTTGGTCGGGTGGCAGGAAGCCAGTCTGGGTGCCAGGAACTGGGTGGCAGGAAGCCAAGTGACGCTATGGGTGGGTGCGCGCGGCGGCAATGACTGCGTTCACTCGGCGCGGATGAGCGGCTTCACAGACGGCGGCGGTGCAAGAATGCGCGGCCGTGGCCGCTCCACCGAGGTCTCCGCTCGCCAGCGAGCAGTCGGTGTCCGCCGTCGGCGCGCGCTGGCGTGAGCTCGCCTGGGGCGCGGCGGTCACGCTGCTGGCGCCGCTGGTGGTGTTCCGACAGATGTTGCTGTCCGGCTTCGGCCTCGTGCCCGGCAACGTCGAGGACGGCCGCCTCAACGCTTTCTTCCTCGAGCACACCTGGGGCTGGGTGAGCGGCAAGCCGCTGCATCGCTCGCTGTGGGGGCTGCCGATCTTCTTTCCCGGCGGCGGCAACGCCGTCGCCTACAGCGACGTCATGCTCTCCTTCGGGCCGCTCTACTGGCCGTGGCGCGCGCTCGGTCTTCCCGCCGACACCAGCTACCAGCTCTGGTGCCTCGCCGTTCTGGCGCTCAGCGCCCTCGCCGCCTGGCTCTTCCTCCGCCGCAGCGTCGGCCTGACGCCGCCGGTGGCGGCGCTCGGCGCGTGGCTCGCCTGCTGCGCGGCGTCGCGCCTGCACCAGATCAGTCACAGCCAGCTGCTGCCGTTGTTCTTCGTCTTCGCCGGCCTCGGCGGCGCCATCGCCTGGGCGCGCGGCGAGAGCCGGCAGGCACGCTGGACGGCATCGGCGGTCACCGCCGGGTCGGTGGTGGCGCAGCTGTGGGGAGGCTTCTATCAGGGCCTCTTTCTCGCCGTCGTCCTGGCGCTCCTCACGCTGCTCGCCGTGGCGCTGCCGTCCACGCGGACGCCGCTGCTGCTCAGGTTGCGCGCCGACTGGGCGGCGCTGCTCGTCGTCGGCGCCATCGCCGGCATCCTGCTGGTGCCCTGGGTCCGTCACTACGCGGCGGCCCAGCGGGAAGTGGGCAGGCGGCCGTGGGAAGCAGTCCTGCCCATGGTGCCGCGGCCGGCGAGCTGGCTGTTCGTCTCGCCGCACGCGCTCGCCTATCGCTGGACCGAGCAGGCGCCCTGGTTCACGAGGCTGCCCTGGAACTTCGAGCATGCCATCGGGCTTGGCCTGCTCACCACCGCCTGCGTGGTGGCCGCGGCGATCCTGGCGCGCCGCCGCCTCGCCGTCCTGCTGGCAGTCGCCACCTCGCTGCTGCTGATCGCCGTCACCACCATGGTGCACGGTCACACCCTCTGGCGGCTGGTGGTGCGAGCGGTGCCGCCGCTGGCGGCGGCGCGGGCCATCAGCCGCATCGGCTTGCTGCTGCCGGTGGCCGCCGCCGTCGTCCTCGGTTGCGCGGTCGACGGATTGCGCGGGCGCTGGCGGTGGCTGGCGTTGGCGCTGCTCGTGCTCTGCGCTGCCGAGCAGCTGAGCGACCTCGAGGTGCAGCGGCGCGACGTGCAGCGTTTCTGGGAGGAGGACCTGCGGCGCCGCATCGACCCCCACGCCGAGGCCTTCGTCGCCACCCGCAGCTCCGATCGCGGCGGCGCCATGCGCGTGCACCTCGACGCCATGTTCGCTGCCGACCTGGCCGGGGTGCCGACGGTCAACGGTGTCTCTGGCAATGAGCCCCCCGGATGGTACGGGCTGCAATGGGCACGGGTGCGCAACGCGGAGGCGGCGGCCGCCTTCCGTGAGGCCCTCGATCGTTGGCTGGCGACGGGGGCCGTCGCCGCTGACCGGGTGCAGTGGATCCGTCTGCCTCCCGGCTACCGCGGCGTGGAGGGAGAGCGACACCGTCATGGCTACGGGGGGGAAAACCGGCCTCCGCGTCCGTCTAAGAGATCGGGGAGTTCTTTCCATGGCCGAGGGTGAGCGTCGGGGACCCCTCTCCGCGT
>DASYUP010000275.1:0-18895 GCA_036001185.1 Thermoanaerobaculia bacterium | reverse complement strand
GACCTCGAACACTGTCACCGAGGTTGTCCACACGGACTCAGGGGGTACCCCGTCGAGCCACTCGACGACGATGGGATCCGCATCTCGTTGCATGAGGGCGGAGACGACGTTGGTGTCGAGCAGAATCACGGCTCGAAGTCGGCCGGGCGGGCAGGCTGGCCCCTGAGCTCCGGGATCTCCTGCTCGAGACCGATCCGTGAAAAGCGAGCGGCCAAACGCGATCCGAGTGGCGCTCGCGCCCCTCCTCGCTCTTGACCGCGTTACGGAGGATCTCGCGCACCTCCTCCTCCGTGCTCCGCCCGTGGCGGCGCGCGCGCCGGCGAAGCTTGACCTTCACGTCGTCGTCGAGCTTGCGAACGAGCAGCTGCGCCACGGCCCTATGATATCAAGGTATCAACATGCCGTTCACGGCCCCAGCTCGAACGCCCCGGTGTCGATCCACTCGGAGCGCAGCAGGGTCCAGAAATCGCGCGTGTGCCCCTGCAGCACGAAGTCGTAGGGCAGCCAGCCGAAGCCCTGCTCACCCCAGCCGTCGCTCCAGGAGTTCTTGATCAGCAGCGCGCCGCGGGTCTTCGCGGCGCCGTCGCTGCCGCCGATCTCGAGGCTGTCGTCGTAGCCGAGCGCCACCACCGCGTGGTTGGCGAGGCTCGGCTGCGGTGGCTCTGGATAGGGGATGCGGCCGCTGGTCTTGGCGTCGAGCACCGAGTGGTAGAGCGGGAAGCCGAAGGCGAAGGGCACCTGCGCGGCGAGGTGGGCCTTGGCGAGGTGCAGGAGCTCGGCGGGCTGCTGCTCGCTCTCGTCGAGGCGGTAATAGGTGATGGCGCGGTAGTCGTTGGCGACCGCATAGCAGAAGGCGGTGGGCTCGGCGGCGAGCAGCGGGTCGCTCATCCGCGGCTGGGTGAAGGTGCCGGGATCGGGATAGGGCCAGTAGCGCTCCGGCGGCACGCCGATGAGCTTGAGCACTCCCATCACCTGCCGTATGTAGACGCCGGCGTCGCCCTCGGTCTGCAGGAAGTTCTTGGCCACCTTGTAGAGGAAGAGGCGGGAGGGGGCGACGTCGAGGCCGTGCGCCTTCTTCTCGAAGTAGGTGACGAGCCCGGCCACCACGTGGGCGCCGCAGGTGTTGAAGCCGCCCTGGAACTGCACCGGGCCGGCCCACTGGCGGAGATCGATGCGCGCCGGCAGCCGCTTCTTGCGCAGCATCCTACCGACGCCGAGGCGGGCCAGCATGCCGGCCAGCGGCGCGTGGCTGGCGGTGAAGTCCCGGCGGTCGGGGGGCTCCGGCAACCAGCCGGTGCCCAGTCGCAGGGCTGCCGGCTTTCGCTCACCACGGCCGGCGGCCGGCTGGAACGGGGCGGACTTCACCTTCGGCTTGGGCTTCGCTGCAGGCCGCGCCGCGCGACGGGTGGTGCTTTTCTTCGACGCCACTCGCGATCCTCCGTTGACGTTCACCGGTCTCTAGCCATAGCCTACAGTCTGTCCAACGAGCGAGCACCATCCTGTTCCGGGCTTCTGTTGACCTCAGAGAAGGGAGGGCACCATGGGTTCGAAAAGCGCCGCCGCCTTCATCAGCAAGCTGTCCACCGACCCCGCCTACCGCGATCGCTACCGCAAGGACCCCGACGGGGTGATGAAGGAGGCGGGGCTCACGGACGAGGACAAGGCGGTGCTCAAGAGCGGCGATCCGGACAAGATCCGCCAGCACCTGGGCGACGACTCGCCCCCGGGGTGCTTCATCCTGTTCGTTTGAGCGGTAGCCTGACGGTCGTCGGCACCGGCTTCCTGGTTGCCGGGCAGATCACTCCCGAGTCGCTGGCGTGCATGCGCGGCGCCGAGCGCCTGCTTTACCTGGTGGCCGAGCCGGCGACCAAACATTGGTTGGAGGCGGAGTGCCCGGGCGCCGAGTCGATGCACGACGCCTTCTGGGAGGGGCGCTCGCGCCTCGAGGCTTACGAGGAGGTGGTGGAGCGGATCCTGGCGCCGGTGCGCGCCGGCCGGCAAGTCTGCGCCGCCTTCTATGGCCACCCCGGGGTCTTCGTGCATCCCTCGCACGAGGCGGTGCGGCGGGCACGCGCCGAAGGGTTCACCGCCTTCATGCTTCCCGGCGTTTCGGCCGAGGACTGCCTGTTCGCCGACCTCGGCGTCGATCCGGCGCTGCACGGGTGTCAGAGCTTCGAGGCGAGTGACTTCGTGGTGCGGCGGCGACGCGTCGACCCCCGCGCGGCACTGGTGCTGTGGCAGATCGGGGCCCTCGGCGTCACCACCTACAGCGTGGCGCCGTTGTGGAACGCCCCCGGGTTGGCGCTGCTCGTCGAGGCGTTGAGCGAGATCTATCCGGCGGCGCACGAGGTGGTGGTCTACGAGGCCGCCCTCTATCCGGTCTGCGAGCCGCTGGTGCAACGGGTGCCGCTCGCCGACATCGGGCGAGCGAAGGTATCGACCTACTCGACGCTCTACGTGCCGCCGGCGCGGCAGGCGTCCGTCGACGAGGGCATGCGCTCGCGGCTGGGTCTCGGGGTGGCCGAGGCGGAGCCCTCCTGAGCCCGCTCACCCTCGTCGGCACCGGCTACCGCGTGGCCGGCCAGGTGACGCCAGAGACGTGGTTGACGATGGAGCGCGCCGATTGCCTCTTCTACCTGGTCACCGATCCGGCGACCAGCGGCTGGCTGCGCAGCCTCAACCCGCGCGCGCGGTCGCTGCACGATTGCTATCGCGAGGGCGAGGACGGCACCCTGGCCGCCGGCCGCATGGTCGCGCGCATGCTCGCGCCGCTGCGCGCGGCGGCGACGGCAGCGGGCGGCGAGGGGACCGAGCCGGCGGTCTGCGCCGCCTTCTATGGCCATCCGGCGGTGCTGGTGCATCCGGCACGCCTGGCGGCCGAGCAGGCGAGGGCAGAGGGATTCGCGGTGCACATGCTGCCGGCGATCTCCTGCGAGGACTGCCTGTTCGCCGACCTCGGCGTCGATCCGGCGGTGCCCGGGCGGGTGCTCTGCGACGCCACCGATTTCCTGCTGCGGCCGCGTCGCTTCGACACCAGCGCGGCGCTGGTGCTTCTACAGGCGGGAGCGGTGGGAGTGCGCCGCTTCCACAGCGGCCGCGAGCCGAGCCGCGCCGGCTTGCGATTGCTCGCCGAGGCGCTGGGGCAGCAGTATCCGGCAGACCACCCGGTGGTGCTCTACGAGATCGATCCTTTGCCGCCGTTCGATCCGCGTATCTTGCGGCTGCCCCTCGCCGAGCTTGCCGAAGCGCCGGCCAGCGTCGTCACCACGCTCTACGTGACGCCACTGCCGCCGCCGGCGCCGGATGTGGAGCGGCGATTGAGGCTGCAAGCGAGCGCGACGGCGGGGTAGCCTTCACGAACCGGGCGGGGGCGCGGCCGGCGCCCTTCACCCTTCCGGCTGCGGCTTCGGCGAAGCCGGCTGGCGCCGCGGCGGCAGGCCGACCAGCCGGATGAGCTCGCGGAAGCGGGCCAGCTCGCCGATCGGGTCCCAGTCGGGGGCCACCGCCATCCACACCATTCCCGGCTGCCGCTTCGCGAACGCCTCTTCGACCAGCGCCAGCGCCTTGTTGCGGTCACCGTTGGCGAGGTACATCCAGGCCAGCGCTTCGGGGGGCAGGGAGTGCTTGCCGCTGGTGCTCAGCTGGTCGGCGACGTTTGCCATCGCGGCGCCGTATCCCTGCTCGGCGGGGGGGTGCTGCAGGCTGGCGGCGAGCGCGGCGAAGCCCATGCCGTTGAGCGCCGCCGCCAGCGCCTCCGCCGCCGGCGGGTACTGGCGCAGCTGCTCGTGGGCTCGCCACAGCCCGAGATGGGCGGCGAAGAAGCCGGGCTCGAGCTCCAGCGCCTTCCGATACTGCTGGACGGCGCGGCCATAGTCACGCAGCAGGTAGTGGTGAGTGCCGTAGTTGGTGACGATGACCGCCGACAGCGGGTCGAGCTCGAGAGCGCGGCGGATCTCCCGCCGCCCCTCGTCGGGCCGGTCGGTGCTCACCAGCAGCGACCAGAACCAGTGGTGGGCGTTGGCATGGTTGGGCGCCAGCGCGAGGGCGCGGCGAAACTCCCGTTCGGCGCCCTGCCAATCCCAGTCGTAGAAGTAGCTGACGAAGCCGAGCGATACGTGGGCGTCGGCGAGCTCGGGGTCGAGCTCGAGCGCCTTGCGGGCGGCCGCCCTGGCGCGCTGGGAGGCGCCGATTTCGGGACGGCGCTGGCCGATGAGGGCCCAGCTGTCGGCGAGACCGGCATAGGCGGCGGCATGGCCGGGATCGCCGGCGATCGCCTCCTCGAAGCAGGCCACGGCCTTCTCCAGGCCCTCCAGGCTCCGCTTGGCCCAGTGGTGGCGCCCCTTGAGGTAGGCCTCGAACACCGCCGGCTCGACCTGCCGCCCGACCTGCAGCCTTGCTTCCTCGCTCGAGCTGAGCTTGATGCGGATCTCGCCCGCCACTGCTCGCGCCACCTCGTCCTGCACGTTGAGAACGTCGACGAGATCGCGGTCGTAGCGCTCGGTCCACAGATGCTGTTCGGGGTTGGCCCGGATGAGCTGCATCGAGATGCGAACCCGGTTGCCGGCTCGCAGCACCGAGCCCTCGAGCACGTGGTCGACGCCGAGCTCCTGGGCGATCTCCGGCAGCAGCTTGGTCGAACCGCGATAGCGCATCGCCGACTGGCGGGAGATGACCCGCAGGCCGGCGATCTTCGCCACCGAAGTGATCAGCTCGCCGGTGAGCCCCTCGACGAAATAGTCGGGCTCGCCGCCGAGCTCGGTGAGCGGCAGGACGGCGAGCGATGGAGACGACGGCGCGCTGGTGATGCTGGCGCCGGAGGGCTGGAGTGGAGTGCGGCGGGCGCCGCTGGGGGAACGCCGCACGGGCTCGGCGTGGGTGGCAACCCCACCCTCGCCGGCGCCGATCGCCGGCTCCAGCCGCGCCACCCCGAGGTCGTGACGCAGCTCCGCCGCCGAGGGATAGCGCCGCTCGGGGAGCTTCTCCAGGCAGCGCTCGATGGCGGTCACCAGCCGCGGCGGCAGCGAGCGTCGTAGCGAGACCACCGGCGTCGGCTCGTCGCGCAGGATGGAGGAGAGCACGTCGGCCTTGCTATAGCCCTGGAAGGGATAGGCGCCGGTCGCCATTTCGTAGAGGACGATGCCGAGCGAAAAGACGTCGGTGCGTTGATCCACCGCCTCGCCGCGCGCCTGCTCGGGCGACATGTAGCGCGCGGTGCCGAGGACGAATCCCTCCTCGGTGAGGCGTCCGGTGGCCGGGCCGGGAGCCTGCGTCGGCTCGTGCCCGGCCGCTATCTTGGCGAGCCCGAAGTCGAGCACCTTGACCCGCCCCTCGCGGTTCACCATCACGTTTTCGGGCTTGAGGTCGCGATGGGCGATTCCCTGGCGGTGGGCGGAGCCCAACGCGTCAGTGAGCTGCAGTGCGATGTCGAAAAAACGCTCGAGCTGCAGGCCGCCGTCGCCGAGCAGGCGCTCGAGCGTCTCCCCCTCGACCACCTCCATGGCGAAGAAGTGCCGCCCCGCCGCCTCCTCGACGGCGTAGATGGTGACGATGTTCGGGTGGTTGAGGGCGGCTACGGCGCGGGCCTCGCGCACGAAGCGCTCCCAGCGGCGGGGCTGCGCGGCGACTTCCTCCGGCAGCACCTTGAGAGCGACCTGTCGCTGCAGCTTGGTGTCGAGGGCGAGGTAGACCTCGCCCATCCCCCCCTCACCCAGCTTGGAGATCACCCTGTAATGAAGCAGGCTCTCGCCGATCATCTGAGGTCGCCGGCGGATTCTACCCGCGCTCGGCGGCTTCAGCGCGGCTAGGTCGCCGGCCAGGCGCCGGCGGCACCCTTTGCCTGGGCGAGAGCCGCCAAACCCTGGAATTTGCGCGGCGACCTCGAGCTGCCCGGGCTGCGACCGCCGCCTGCGTGAGGGGAATCGGCGGCCGCTGGCCGGCGTACCCTACAATGAAACGGGACGCCACCATGGACCTCGACACGCTGCTCTCCGTCTGCCTCGGCGTCGGTCTCGCGGCCGCCTGTGGGTTCCGTGTCTTCGTGCCGCTGCTGGTCACCAGCCTGGCGGCGCAGACCGGGCACCTGGCGCTGGCGGGTGGCTTCCACTGGGTGGGCACGCGGCCGGCGCTGATCGCCTTCGCGGTGGCGACGGTGCTGGAGGTCCTCGCCTACTACGTGCCCTGGATCGACAACCTCCTCGATGTCCTGGCGGGCCCCGCCGCGGTGGTGGCGGGGATCGTCATCACCGCCTCGGTGGTCACCGACGTCGATCCGTTGCTGCACTGGGGCCTGGCGGTGATCGCCGGCGGCGGCGCCGCGGCGGCCACCCAGGGGGTGACGACGCTCGCCCGGCACCTGTCGAGCTGGGCGACGCTGGGAGTGGGCAACCATCTGCTGGCGACCGCCGAAGCGGGTGGCTCGCTGGTGCTGTCGGCGCTGGCGATCGTCGCGCCGCTGGTGGCTGTTCTCGTTCTCTCCGCGGCCGGCTTCGCCGTCCTCGCGGTGCTGGTCGTCCGCCCCTGGCGGCGGCCGGCCACCTGACTCCGCCGCCCGCGCCCAGCTCGTGGCCTGGATCCGTACCGTTCCGCCGCCGGCAGCCCAGGGGCGCCTGGCCCGCCTCTACGCCGCCGCCCGGCGCCGCGCCGGCAAGGTCTTCCAGGTTCTCGAGCTGCAGAGCCTGCATCCGCATGTGCTCGCGGCGTCGACCGATCTCTATCTGGCGGTGATGCACGCGCCGGGTAGCCTGTCGCGCGCGCGGCGCGAGCTGCTCGCCACCGTCGTCTCGCGGGAGAACGGCTGCCACTACTGAACGCGAGCGCACGGCGACGACCTCCGGGCCGAGGTCGCAAAGGAGGTGGGGGAAGGGGCGGCGGAGGCGCTCGTCGCCGCGGCGAGGGACGACTACCGGCGCGCCGACCTGCCGGTCGCCGACTGCGCCATGCTCGATTTCGCCATCCGCCTGACGCGGCAGCCGGCGGCGATGCGCGCCGACGACCTCGCGCCACTGCGGGCCGCCGGCCTCGACGACGCCGCCATTCACGAGGTGGTGCAGGTGGTGGCGCTGTTCAACTACTACAATCGGCTGGCCGATGGGCTGGGCATCGATCCCGAGCCGGAGTGGGCGGGGGAGTAGCCCTCACACCCGCCGCGCCAGCGCGTAGTGCTCGATCTCGCCGAGCGGTCGGGCGGCGAGATCGGCCGGCCGCAGGTAGCGCTCACGCAGGTCGAAGCGCTCGACCTCCAGCCTCCAGCCCACCGCGGCCAGGAAGCCGGCGAGCTCGCCGGAACCGACGCTCCAGCGCAGCGGCTCGCCGCCGAGCGCGAGGGAGAAGCCGGCGAGGCGTGGGCGCTTGCCGAGCAGCAACCGACCGGCGGCGTCGCGGCGCAGGTAGGAGAAGAGAAAGACGCTGCCGGCGCCACCGGCCGCGTGAAGCTGGCCGAGCAACCGCGCCACGGCCGTCGGTTCGAGGTACATGAGGACCCCTTCGGCGACGACGACGCCGGGAGCGGAGGCATCCCAGGCGCCAGCGGCAGAGAGCGCCGCCACGAGGTCGCTGCTGCCGAGGTCGAGGGGAACGAGCTGGAGGTTCGCCGGCAACGTGCCGAGCCGTGCCAGGGCCCGCTGCTTGAGCGCTTGGCTCGCCGGGTGGTCGACCTCGACGAAGGTGCTTTCGGGATGGGCCGGTGCCAGCCGCAACGCCAGCGTGTCGAGCCCGGCCCCCAGCACCAGCACCTGCCGGCAACCGCCGGCGAGCGCCGCCGTCACCTCCTCGGTCACCAGCCGCTTGCGCAGGGCGACGTGGAGCATCTGACCGGGCACGCCCATGAGGTCACCGAGGAAGTTGGCGACGCGGCGGTAGAGCGGCTCGCCGAGCCGCCGCAGCTTCCTCTCGCTCACCCGCCCGCTGGCGGCCAGCAGTCGCACCGTGGTCTCGACGAGGCCGGCGGGCAGCAGCGGCGAGATCTCGGGATCTCCCCCGACCAGCACGACTGCCTGGCCGATCTGCAGCGCCGTCCTGCTGGGGCGATTGCGCCGCACGCGACCTCAGCAACCGGCGGGAGTGTCGCCCCTCACGCCAGCCCCGTCACGCGCAGCACCTCCTCGACGGTGGTGACCCCTTCGGAGAGCTTGCGCAGCGCCGACTGCCGCAGCGTGCGCATGCCGTGGCGAACCGCCTCGCGCTTGATCAACGGGCTGTCGGAGCCCTTGACGATGAGCTCCTTGATGGCGTCGTCGATCGTCAGCACCTCGAAGATGCCGGTGCGGCCGAGGTAGCCGGTGCCGCGGCACTGGTGGCACCCCTTGCCCTCTTTGACCTTCACTCGCTTGCCATCGGGGATGCTGAGCCGCAGCGTCGCCGCCTCGTCGCGATCGAGGTAGCGCTCGAGCACGCAGTGAGCGCAGATCTTGCGCAGCAGCCGCTGCGCCATGGCGCCCGCCAGTGTCGAGCTGATCATGTAGCGCTCGACGCCGAGGTCGGTGAGGCGCGAGATCGAGGAGGCGGCGTCGTTGGTGTGCAGGGTGGAGAAGACCAAGTGGCCGGTGAGCGCCGCCTGGATGGCGTATTGCGCCGTCTCCGGGTCGCGGATCTCGCCCACCATGATGATGTCGGGGTCCTGGCGCAGGATGTGACGCAGCGCCGAATCGAAGGTGATACCCACCTTCACCTGTACGGCGATCTGGTTGAAGTCGGTGTGCACCATCTCGATGGGGTCTTCGATGGTGGTGATGTTGACCTCGTTGGTGGCCAGGGTCTTGAGCGCCGAGTAGAGGGTGGTGGTCTTGCCCGACCCGGTGGGCCCGGTGACCAGCACGATGCCGTGCGGGCGGCTGATGAAGTCGTTGAACTGCTCGAGCTCGTCGGGGTAGAAGCCGAGGCCGGCGAGGTCCTGCACCAGGACCTGGGGGTCGAAGATGCGCATCACCAGCTTCTCGCCGAAGGCCACCGGCACACTGGAGACGCGCAGCTCGATCTCCATTCCCTTGCGGGTGGTCTTCATGCGGCCGTCCTGGGGACGGCGCTTCTCGGCGATGTCGAGCCGGGCCATGGTCTTGATGCGTGACACCACGGCCGCGTGCACCACCTTCGGGATCTCCTGGATGTCGTGCAGCACGCCGTCGATGCGGAAGCGGATGGCGGCGTTCTCGCGCTTGGGCTCGATGTGGATGTCGCTCGCCCGGGTGTCGTAGGCGTGCTGGAGGAGGAACTCGACGGCGTTGACGATGTGCTGGTCGCTGGACTCGATCTCGGTCTCGCTCTTCATCCGCACGAGCTGCTCGAGATTGCCGAGGTCGATGCCCGAGGACAGATCGCGCTCGGCCCGCTTGACGGAGTGGCGCAGGCCATAGAACTCGTTGAGTGCCTTGAGGATCTCCGGCTCGGCGGCGATCGACGCCTGGAGCTCGCGGCCGGCGATCCGGCGGTAGGAGTCGAGGGCCTCCATGTCGAAGGGGTTGGCCATCGCCACCCGCAGCTTGCCGTTGCTGAGCGACAGCGGCACCAGGCGGTGCTTTCTGGCGAACGGGCGCGAGATCTGCGACTCGATGAGGTCGGCGTCGAGCGACAGCGTGTCGATGCGCACGTACTCCATGCCGCTATCCCGGGCGAGAGCGCGGGCGATGTCGTCCTCCTGCAGCGGCCGGGCCTGGCCGTTGGGCCCCGGCACCTCGAAGCCCATGCGCAGCAGCACCTCGTAGCCGATGGGGCGCAGCTCGTAGGCGCGGGAGGAGCGGACGCGGGCCGGCAGCATCCGGCCTTCCTTCTTCACCGCCGTAACCTGGTCGGCGTCGATCAGGCCCTGGCGCTGGAGCACCTCCGCCAGGAGCTCGGGGCTGATCGTCATGGCTGAAGAGTGTAGCCGAATGGGGTGATGGCGACGGGTCGTGGGCGGTCGTGTATCCTTGAGCCGTCAGGGTCTAACCGATTGCTGCGGAGCCTCTCCCAGCCCCATGCGATCTCTTCGTTCGACCGCCGCCGCGCTTGGTCTCGTGGCGGCCCTGCCGGCCATCGCGGCGCCCGCCCGCGCCCAGGTCCCCGCCGCCCAGCAGGCGACCACCTTCGACAAGATCTTTGGCTTCGACCGCGCCCTCGCCGATCGCTCCAAGCTGCGCGTGCTGCTGGTCTTCGACCCGGGCACCGCGGGCAGCAAGGACGCCGCGGCGCCGCTGCAGCGGGCCTTCGGCGCCGCCGGCATGACGGCCGAATCGGTGGCCGTGGGGGCGGCGGCCGCCAAGCTGCGGCCGGGCGTCGTCGCCTACCTGCTTCCCGGCGCTACCAGCGCCGACTTTCTCAAGGCGGCAGCAGCCGCTCACGTGCTCACCGTCGCTGGAGACACGGCGCTGGCGGAGCAGGGACGTGCCTCGGTGGGGCTGGCGCAGCGGGGCGACAAGACCGACATCGTCGTCAACCTCGACCGGCTGGCCGCCGAGGGGCACGACTTTGCGGCCCAGCTGCTCAATTTCGCCCGCGTCGTGCGCAGCGGCGGGGCGGCGGCGGCAGCGACGGGCGCTGGCGGTGGGGCAGCGGCACCGGCGGCCGAGGAAGCCGCCAAGCCGGTGCTGGTGTCCATCACCAAGCCCGACTATCCCAGCCTGGGGCGCCGGTTCAAGATCCAGGGCGACGTGGTGATGCGGCTGTCGGTGGACGAGAGCGGCAGGGTGACCCACGTCGAGCTCGTCAAGGGGCTCGGCAAGGGCGGTCTCGACGAGGCGGCGATGGGGGCTGCCCAGAAGGCGCGCTTCCGGCCAGCGAGCAGGAACGGCGTGGCGGTGGCGAGCACCTACGTGCTCGTCATGCCCTTCCGGCTGTAGCGGCGCGCACTCGACGGCCAACGTGATGAGGGCAAGTGGGCGCAGGTCGGCCGCCGTCGCCACCCTGGTATTCGGGTCGGGCCTCTGTGCCCTCGTCTACCAGGTCACCTGGCTGCGCGAGCTGCGGCTGGTCTTCGGCGCCTCGACGCCAGCCTCCGCCGCCGTGCTGGCGGTGTTCATGGGGGGCCTCGGCTTCGGTGGCCTGCTGCTCGGGCGGCGGGCGGAGCGGGCGGCCGAGCCGCTGGCGTTCTACGGTCGCCTGGAGCGCTGGGTCGCGGTCACCGCCGGCATCTCGCCGCTCTCCATCCTCGCGGCGCGCCACGCCTACCTGGCGGCCGGCGGCAGCGCGGCGCTGGGGACGATGGGCAGTGCGGCGGTGCGCCTCGCGTTGACCGCGCTGGTCCTCGGCGTGCCGACCTTCCTCATGGGCGGCACGCTGCCAGCGGTCGGGCGGGCGGTCACTGCCGCCGTCGACCCGGGGCGGCGCTCGCTGGGCTTGATCTATGGCTGCAACACCCTCGGCGCGGTGGCCGGCGCGGCGCTCACCACCTTCCTGCTGCTGGAGACCATCGGCCAGCGCAAGAGTCTGTGGATCGCCGCCCTCGTCAACCTGCTGATCTCTGCCGCGGCGTTGCGGTTGTCTCGCCGCTGGAGCGCCACGCCGGCGAGCCCTGCCGGCGACGCGCCGCCGGCCGGCGACGTCACGTCTGGGGCGGCGGCGGTGGACGCCGCGGCGACGGCGGCGCCCCCGCGGGCGGCGGTGGCGCCCCTGGCGGTGGTCCTGGTGGCAGCGGCGCTCGTCGGCTTCGCCTTCTTCCTCATGGAGCTGGTCTGGTACCGGCTGATGGCGCCGCTGTTCGGCGGCACCACCTACACCTTCGGCACCATCCTGCTGCTGGCGCTCGCCGGCATCGGCGCCGGCGGACTGCTCTACGGCGCGGTGGCGCGCTGGCGGTTGCCGTCGCTCGCCGCCTTCGCCGCCACCTGCGCACTGGAGGCGCTACTGCTCATCGTGCCGCTGGCGCTCGCCCACCGCCTGGCCCTGCTCGCCTCCATCCTGCGGGCGCTCTCGGCGACCGGCTTCGGCGGGCTGGTGCTGGGCTGGCTCGTGGTGGGCGGTCTCGTCGTGCTGCCGGCTTCGCTGGTGGCGGGGTACCAGTTCCCGCTGCTGGTGGCGCTGCTCGGCAGTGGCCGGCGCGAGATCGCCGCCCAGATCGGCCTCGTCGCCGCCTGCAACACCGCCGGCGCCATCGCCGGCTCGCTGGCCGGGGGCTTCGGGCTGCTGCCGCTGCTGGGGGCTCCCGGCTCCTGGCGCTTCGCCACCTTGCTGCTGGTGGCGCTGGCGCTGGTCGCCGCGGCGGCCGGTGGCGGCAGCCGCGCACCGCTGCTGCGGGCGCTGGCCGCTGCGGCGGCGCTCGGCGCCGCTCTCGTCTGCCTGCTGCCGGGGCCGGGAGCTCTGTGGCGGCATGGTGAGATCGGCTCGTCCCGCTCGCCGATCACCGCCACCACTCCCAACGAGCTGCGCGAGCGCGTGCTGCTCGAGGAGAGCGTGCTGGTCTGGGAGGAGGACGGCCGCGAGAGCGGCGTGGCGGTGCGGGCGGTCAACGGCCTTTCCTTCAGCATCAACGGCAAGACCGACGGCAACGCGCGCCTCGACGCCTCGACCCAGGTGATGTCGCCGCTGGTGGGCGCCATGCTCCACCCCGGGCCGCGCACGGCGCTGGTCATTGGGCTCGGCACTGGCAGCAGCGCCGGCTGGCTGGCCACGGTGCCCACCATGCAACGGGTCGACGTGGTGGAGCTCGAGCCGGCGGTTGTGCGGGTGGCCCGCGACTGCGCGCCGGTGAACCAGGCGGTGCTCGCCAATCCGCGAGTGCGGCTCCACCTCGGCGACGGCCGGGAGTTCCTGCTCACCCACGACCGGCCCTGGGACCTCATCGTCTCCGAGCCGTCCAATCCCTACCTCGCCGGCATCGCCAGCCTGTTCACCACCGAGTACTACCGCGCCGCCGCGCAGCGGCTGCGCCCCGGGGGCGTCTTCGTCCAGTGGCTGCAGGCCTACCGCGTCGACGCGGCGGTGGTGGCGAGCGTCTACGCCAGCCTGGTGGAGGTCTTCCCCTACGTCGAGACGTGGGCCACCAATGGCGCCGACCTGCTGCTCGTCGCCTCGGCCACGCCGCTGCGCCACGACCTCGAGAGGCAGCGGCGGCTGGTCGCCAGCGAGCCCTACCGGCGCGCTCTCGCCGACGGCTGGGGCGTGGCGGGGATCGAGGGCTTCTACGCTGGCTTCGTGGCCGCACCAGCGTTCGCCCGCCGCATGGCGGCCAGCGGCGAGCCGCAGAACGTCGACGATCGGCCCGTCATCGAGTTCGCGCTGTCGCGGGACCTGACCGGCGGCTCGTTCTCGATCGCCGAGCTGCAACGCCTGGTGCCGCCTGCCGAGCGCAGCCCGCCGGGCCTCGCCCTCGACTGGCAGCAGGTGCGGACGGCGCGCGCGTTACGTGACCTCGCCACCGGCGGCGGCCCGCCGGCATCGGTGGGGCCCTTCGGTCAGGGGCGCTGGCTGGTCGGGCAGGGCGCTGCGGGGCCGGCCGCCGGTGCCGGCGAGCAGCCACTCGTCGGCCTGCTGCTCGCTGGGGAGCAGCTGGCGGAGCGGGGCGACGAGCGCGCCGAGGCGGTGGCCGCCGCCCTGCTGGCCGAGCGGCCGGTGGAGGCGCACGCCCTGCGGGCCCGCTCGCTCCTGCGGCGTGGGCGTCGCGAGGAGGCGCTGGCGGAGGTCGAGCAGGCGCTGGTCGGCTACCGCCACGATCCCTGGCCCTGGCCGGTGCTGATGTCGCGCACCCTGGGGCTGGCGATGGAGCTGGCAGGGGACCCGGCCGCGGCGCGCCGGCTGCTGGCGGCGACGGCAGAGCCGTTCGCCGTCCGCATGCTCGAGCTCGACCGGCGAAGCCTACGGCTCTCCCTCGCCGGCGTGGCCGGCGGCGACGCCTGCATCGCCGTGTTCCATGAGGTCGAGCCCCATCCCCTCTGGAACGAGTCGGCGCTGCGGCAGCGCGCCGCCTGCTACGCGCGGGCCGGCGACGCGCTCACCGACCGCGCCCACGACGATCTCGTTCGCTTCCTGGCCGACCAGCCGCCGAGCGTCCTCGACGAGCTGCGGCGCGCTGCGGCAGCCGAGGGGCAGTGAACGCGCCCTAGGGCGTCTTGCCGGCCGCTACCAGCCGCGCTGCCTCGGCGCCGAAGTATTTCTCCAGCAGCCGATAGTAGATCTGCCCCGACTTGAGCTGCTGGATGTGCTTCGACAGGTCGGCGGCGAGCGGTGACCCCTTGCTGACGGCGAAGCCCAGACCCTGCTCGCGGGTGAGCGGAATCCCCAGCTTGAGGGTTGGGTAGCCGGTCAGGACGCCGAGCACGATCGCCGAGTCGGCGGCAGCCGCGCGGGCCTTGCCGCCGGCCACCAGCCGCAACAGGTCGTCCTCGGTGATGCCGTAGACCAGCTTCGCGTCGGGTACTGCCGAGAGCAGCTGCTCGTAGGTCGTGCCCTTGATCGTCGCCAGGGTGGCGCCGCGGAGGTCGGCCAGGGCGTGAGTCGTCCGACTCCGGGGCTCGATGAGCATCACCCGTACCGGCATGTAGGGTGCCGAGAAGCTCACTACCTGCTGCCGCTCTGGCGTGATGGTGAAGGTGCCGGCCGCGACCTCTCCCTCGCCGTGCCTCAGGCGGTCGAGCATGGTCTCGAACTTGTCGACCCAGATGACGTGCAACGTCTGCCCCTTGGCCTTGGCGTAGTACTGCAGGATCTCGAATTCGAGGCCGGCCGGCTTGCCATCCTGGTGGAAGAAGAAGTGCGGGGTGTCGTAGGCGAGCACCTCGAGCGGTGGCGGCGAGGCGGGTAGCGCGGCGCTGGCGGCTAGGCCGAGCAGGAGCACGGCGAGGGTTCGCTGCATCGGGGGTCTTCTCCGGGTGGTGGTGATCGCAGCACGGGCGGGGACGAGCCCGCCCCGACGCCGGAATCGCGGTCACATCTTGAACGTCTCGACCTCCTGCTTGAGCGACTCCGACTCGCGGGCCAGGGCCTTGGCGGCGCTGGTCGTCTGCTCGACGGCGGCGAGGTGCTGGCGGGCGACCAGGGCGATCGAGTCGATGGCCTTGACCACCAGGTCGCCGCCCTGCTTCTGCTCGACGGTGGCGTCGAGCATCTGCTTGGTGAGCTGATTCATCTTCTCGGCCGCCTTGGTGATCTCGGCGGCGCCGAGGGCGTTCTCCTTGGCGGCGGCGGCGATCTGCTGCGCCAGGTCGGCCATCTTGCCGGCGGTCTGCAGCAGCTGGGCGGCCGAGGTGGCCTGCGTCTCGGTGGCGTGCGAGGCGTCGCCGGCGAGCTGCGCGGTGCGCTCGATCGAGCTGACGATGCGGGTGATCACCTCGTCGGTGAGGCGCACCACGGTACGGGTGTCGACCTGCACCGTCTTGATCAGCTCGCCGATCTCCTGCGTCGAGTTGGCCGAGCGCTCGGCGAGGCGCTTGACCTCCTCGGCCACCACCGCGAAGCCTCTGCCGGCCTCGCCGGCGCGCGCCGCCTCGATGGCGGCGTTGAGCGACAGCAGGTTGGTCTGGTCGGCGATGCCCTCGATCACCTTGACGATGTTGCCGATCTCCACCGAGTGCTTCTCGATGGCGTTGATCGACGAGGTGAGCTTCTCGGAGGCGCCGCGCACCTCGCCCACCGACTGCTTCGACACCTGGTCGACCGCGCCGACGCTCTTCGACACCACCTCGATGGTGGCCGCCATGCGCTGCAGGGTGGTGGTGGTCTCGTCGACCGAGGAGAGCAGCACCTGGCCGTTGGCGGCGGTCTGGTCGAGCGAGGCGTTCATCTCCTCGATCGAGGCGGCGGTGCGATTGACCGAGTCGGCCAGCACCTCGGCGTTGCGCGCCAGGTTGGCGATCTGCGCCGCCATCTCCACCATGGTCGAGGATGTCTCCTCGGTGGCGCTGCTCTGGCTCTCGGCGCCCTTGGCCATGTGATCGGCGGCCGCCGAGATCTCTTCTGCCGAGCCGGCGACGTTCTGCGTCGTCTCGAGGATGCGCGAGAGAATGCGGCGGAAGCTCTGCACCAGGGTCTGCATCGCTTCCAGGAGCTGGGCTGTCTCGTCGGTGCCGCGCACGCGAATCTGCGTCGTCAGGTCTCCCCGGGCCATGCGGTTGGCGGCGTCCACCGCCACCGCCAGCGAGGCGGTGATGCGCGAGGCGAGGATGTAGAAGACGGTGCTACCGATGCCCAGCGCCAGCAGCAGGGCAAGCAGCCCGAGCTTGACGCTGTTGGCGATGTCCTGGTTGAGGCTCTCCAGCGAGACGCCCAGCATGAGGGTGCCCAGTCGCTGCCCCTCCTGCATGATCGGTGCGAAGACCAGCATGCGGCGGCTGTTGACGTCCTCGATGGCGACGTCCTTGCGATCGAAGAACGGCTGGGCGTTGCGGGTATAGGGGGCCGGCGACTCACCATAGGAGGCGAAGAGCCGCCCGTCTTTGCGGTAGACGGCGGCGAAACTGACGTCGTTGGAGACCTCGACCACCTTGAGCTCGGACTTCACCGAGTCGACATCGTCGAACACCAGGCCCACCGAGGCGCTCTGCGCGGCGATGCGCGCCACAACTTCTGCCTTCTGTTGCAGGTACTCGCGCATCTTGCGCTGCTGGCGCTGGATGGTCAGCGCCAGCACGGTGGTGGTGACGAGGAAGAGGATGGCCGCCGCCGTCAGCACGAAGCGGTTCTTGAGGCCCATCTGGGTCCAACGCTTCTTCATGGTGCGAGCTCCGGTCCGATTCAGGCTGTTACCACACTAGGGTACCGCAAAACCGGACTGCAGCTTGCTGCTAAGATGGCGACCACCATCGCCGCCGCGTCGCAAGCGATCCCAGGATGGACGAGCAGGTATTCCGCGCCCTCCTCGAGGAGTTCTACCTCGAGTCCAAGGAGCGCCTGGACCACATCGAGCAGGTGCTGCTGGCGGTCGAGGACGCCGCCGACGAGCGCCGCGCCGAGCTGATGGTCGAGGCCAAGCGCGAGCTCCATACGCTGAAGGGCAACGCCGGGATGATGGGGCTCACCGAGCTGCAGGAGCTCGCCCATCAGGTCGAGGACCAGGTGGTCGAGCTGGCGCCCGAGGCGATGGGCGGCGCCACCGTGCGCCACCTGCTCGACCAGGTGGACCAGTTCCGCCTCCTGCTCGAGCGTGCCGCCGGCCGCGAGGCCGGCACCGCCCTCGCCGCTGCCGCCGAGGACGATGCGGCGCCGGCGGTGCAGGAGAGCGTGCGGGTCTCCTTCGCGGCGCTCGACTCGCTGGTCGACCTGCTGTCGGAGATGGTGATCTTCCGCAACCGGCTGGCGGAGGCTCTCGCCCACGGGCTCGGCAAGCTCGACAAGACCGAGCGCCTGCAGCCCTGGTGGCGGGAGGTGGAGGAGGCGCACCAGACCCTCCACCGTACCCTGGGAGACATCCAGGGCGGCATCATGAAGCTGCGCATGGTGCCGCTGGGCTCGCTGTTCGCCCAGCTCAAGCGCACCGTTTTCGACGAATCCGAGAGTGCCGGCAAGCAGGTCCATTTCGAGGCCACCGGCGGCGAGACGCCGCTCGACAAGGCATTGCTGGAGGTGGCGAGCGAGGCCATGGGCCACCTCATCCGCAATGCCATCGTGCACGGCATCGAGCGCCCGGCGGAGCGCGCCGCGGCCGGCAAGCCGGCCAGCGGCATCCTGTCGGTCGCCGCCCTCGCCCAGGCCGAGGAGGTGGTGATCGACATCTCCGACGACGGCCGCGGCATCGACCGCGAGGGGCTGCTGCGGGCGGCGCGCCGGCGCGGCCTCGAGCTGCCCGAGGGCGTCGACCTCCAGACGCTGATGTCTTTGCCCGGCCTCTCCACCCAGGAGCAGGCCGACAAGAGCGCCGGCCGCGGCATGGGGATGTCGGCGGTGATGGAATCGGTGCGCCGCCGCGGCGGCCAGGTGGAGGTCTTCTCCGCCGCCGGCCAGGGCACCCGCTTTCGTCTGCGGCTGCCGCTGACCGCCGCCATCGTGCGGGCGCTCCTCATCGAGGTCGACGGCGAGCTCTACGCCCTGCCGCTGCTGGCGGTGCAGGAGACCGTGCGATTGCAGCCGACGGCGCGGCACACCATGAACCAGGCGGCGGTGGTGCGCTGGCGGGGCGGGCTGGTGCCGCTGCTCGACATCGGCCTCGCCTTCCGCACCGCCGGCGAGCAGCGCAACGAGGGCTACATCGTCATCATCGAGGCCGAAGGCAAGCGGCGCGGCCTGCTCATCGACGCCATCGCCGGCATCCGCGACGTGGTGGTGAAGCCGCTCGACGAGGTGACCGGCATCACCCAAGGCCTTGCCGGCTGCACCATCCTCGGCGACGGTCGGGTGGTGCTGATCCTCGACGCCACCGGGCTTATCATTCTGTCGCCCTTCCTGGAGCAGACCGCATGAGCGAGCGCAGCAAACGAGGCGGCGGCCGGCGCCGCGGTGATGCCGGAGGGGCTGGTGCCGGCGCCGCGGAGGGCGCCCGCCCGGCAGGCGCGGTCCCGCCCCTGCCCGCCCCGGACGACCGCGTGCTGCTGTTCGCCGACAGCCTGCAGCAGGAGCGTCGCGAGGAGGAGGAGCGGCAGCACCAGTGGGAGACCTGGGTGACCTGCCGCGTCGACCGCGAGGTCTTCGGCCTGCCGGTGCGGCAGGTGCAGGAGATCCTGCGGGTCACCGCCCTCACCAGGGTTCCGCACGCGCCGTTCCCGGTGCGCGGCGTCACCAACCTGCGCGGCTACGTGCTGCCGGTGGTCGACTTACGGGTCCGGCTGGGCATGAAGCCGGCCGAGAGCGGGCCGCAGAGCCGCATCATGGTGGTGCACTCGCACGGCCGCCTCATCGGGTTGCTGGTCGACGCCGTCGAGCAGGTGGTGCAGATCGACCGCCTGGTGGTGGAGCGGGTCCCCGACGACGTCATGACCGAACAGTCCTACTACCTGCTCGGCGTCTACCATCTGGGCGACGACGAGCTGGTGATCCTGCTCGATGCTGACAAGGTGCTGCAGGT
>DASYUP010000274.1:0-9276 GCA_036001185.1 Thermoanaerobaculia bacterium | reverse complement strand
CGGCGCCCTCGCCCAGCACGCCACCGTCGAAGGAACGGCCGCTACCGTGGGGGTCGAAGGCGAGCAGCACCAGCGGCCGCGCCGGCAGCGACAACCCGGTCTCACCGGCGAAGCGGTCGAAGAGTCGGGCCACGGTGGCCTCGAGGTCGCCGCGCACCCAGGTGGGCAGCGCGGGGTCGGCGATCAGCACCATGCGCTCGCCGACGACGCCGGGTTGGGGGCCGAAGTAGACGTAGGTCTGCTCGCTACCGAGCGGCGCCTCCCAGCGGAGCGCACCGTCCCCGGCGCGGTCGCCGACGCGAATGGTACGCCCGGCGCTGGTGGTGAAGGCGAAGCGGTGCGCCGGCGGCTCGCCCGCGGGCTGGGCGTCAGCGCCGGCGCCGCAGCGCTCGAGCGGCCGCACGGCGAGGTGGCCGGTGTAGAGCAGTCGGCCGCCATCGCTCATCGCCACATTGACCTCGTAGTCCTTCGGACGGGAGGCGACGTCGGTGCGGAAGGAGACGGCGAAGTCGCGCGTCGGGGCGGGAAAGCAGAGCCGTTCGACCTCGGGGGCGTCGACCCACTGCGAACCGGCGGGCAGCACGCTCCAGCCGGTGCGGCGATAGCTGCCGCGGCCGTGGACGAGGTCGACGCCGGCGGCCTTCTCGGGAAGGTGGTAGCGCACCTGCCAGAGGTCCTCGGCGGGAACCTCGCGTAATGCCACGTCGACCTTGGGCGGGCCGCCGAAGCCAGGGATGTGGAAGGCGGCGCGCCCGGGAACCGCGAGCAGCAAGGCGAGGGCTGTGGTGGTGACGCTCGCCGCGGTTGCTCGGTTGGGTCGCATCCCTCTCCTCATGACGCCAAACGGCAGTGATTGTACGGGCCGAGGATCCCGCTCGTTGGTACACTGTGCTGACGATCGTGAGGCTCATCGCCGGCTTCTGGCAGGACGTCACCTTCGCGCTGCGGCTGCTGCGCAAGGCGCCGGGCTTCACGGCGACCGTCGTGCTGACACTGGCGCTCGGCGTTGGCGTCAACACCGCCGTCTTCAGCGTCGTCGACGCGTTCATCCTGCGGCCGCTGCCGGTGCGGGATGGCGACCGTCTCGTGGTGATCGCCAGCCAGCAGCCCACGAGCGCCGGTCTGCACGGCGTGTCCTACCCCGATCTTCAGGACTACCGCGCCGCCACGCCGCAGATCTTCGAGGACATCGCGGGCTACAGCGTCGGCTTCCTGGGTCTGGCCGCCGAGGGCGATCGCGCCGAGCGGGTACTGGTCACCTGGGTCACCGGCAGCTACTTCCCCCTCCTCGACGTGCGGCCGGCTCTCGGGCGACTGATCCGCGCCGATGAGGGAGGCCAGGAGGGGACCGACGCCGTCGTCGTGCTCGGCTTCTCCACCTGGCAACGACAATTCGGCGGCCGGCGCTCGGTCGTCGGTGAGATGACGCGGGTCAACGGCCGGCCGTGTACCATCGTCGGCGTCGCGCCCCGCGACTTCCTCGGCACCTTCGCCTTCTCCGATTCGGCGCTCTACCTGCCGCTGAATTGGGCGGGTGCCGCTGGGCTGGATCGCCGCGACGCTCGCGCGCTCCATTCGCTCGCCCGCCTGCGGCCGGGTGTCAGCATGGAGCGCGCCGGCGCGACGATGAACGTCGTCGCGGCGAGGCTGGCGCGACAGTATCCCGCCACCAACGACGGCGTGACGCTCGCACTTCTGCCCGAGAGGCTGGCCCGGCCGGAAGAGGGCAACGCGCGGTCGAACGGGCTCGGCGCCGCCTTGATACTGGCCCTGGTCGGCCTGGTCCTCGCCGTGGCGGCGATCAACGTCACCAACCTCCTGCTGGCGCGCGCCATCGACCGGAGCGCGGAGCTGGCCGTGCGCGCGGCACTGGGCGGCGGCCGGGCGCGGCTCGTTCGGCAGCTGGTCACCGAGACCGTGGTGCTCGGCGCCATGGGCGGCGCCGCCGGCATCCTGCTGGGCCTCGGCACGGCTCGCCTGCTGCGATCGATCGGCCTGCCGGGGAACCTGCCGGTGCGCCTCGACTTCGGCCCCGACTGGCGGGTCCTCTCCTATGGCGCGGCCCTCGCCTTCGGCGTCGCGCTGCTCGTCGGTTCGATGCCGGCTCTGCGGGCCACGCGGGCCGATCTCTATCGCGTGCTGCGCGGCGGACGGCCTGGCGCACCGGCGGGCGACGGCCGCCAGCCCCTTCGCGGCGTGCTGGTGGCGACACAGCTCGCCGCCTGCTTCGTGCTGCTCGTCACCGCGGGGTTGTTCGCTCGCAGCCTGCTGCGCGCCGATCGCGTGGACCTCGGCTTCCAGCCGGACAAGGTCCTCAACGTCCACCTCGACGTCGGGCAGCTCGGCTACACCGAGGAACGCGGCCGCGCCTTTTACGATGACCTCGAACGCAGCGTGCGTGCCGTCCCCGGGGTCGAGGCGGTCGGCTATGCGTTCACCATTCCCCTCGGCTACATCCGCGACCATGGCTCCTTGTTCGCCGAAGGCGACGCGCACGAGCGACCATGGATCGGCAGGAATGCCGTAGGAGCGGCTTACTTCGCGACGATGGGTATCCCGGTCGTTCGCGGGCGGAGCTTCAGCGCCGCCGACGACCAGCGGTCGCGGCCGGTGGCCATTGTCAATACCCGTGTCGCCGAATTCCTCTGGCCGGGACGGGATCCGATCGGCCGGCGCTTCAGTGCCAGTGGAGCGGCCGGACCCTGGGTCGAGGTGGTCGGCCTGACGGCCACCGGCAAGTACGAGTCGCTGTTCGAGGAGCCCCAGCCCTACTTCTACGTGCCCATCGCGCAGCGCTACTCGGGGCTGCGGGTGCTGCATGTCAGGACCTCGCTGCCGCCCGCTACGCTGGCTCCGACGGTGCTGCGGTTGATCCACGATCGCGAGCCACAGTTGGCGCCCTACGACGTCCAGAGCATGAGGGAAGCCCTGGGTGGCGGCTTCGGGCTGTTCCCGGTGCGGGTGGGCGCCTTCGCCGCCACCGTATTCGGCCTGCTCGGTTTCGTGCTGGCGATCGTCGGGCTCTACGGTGTCGTCTCCTACGTCGCGCGGCAGCGCACGCGGGAGATCGGTATCCGCGTGGCGCTGGGAGCGACGCGGCGCGACGTCGTGCTCCTGCTGCTGCGCAACGGGCTCGCCCTCACCGCCATCGGGCTCGCTTCGGGGCTGCTGGTGGCGCTCGGCTGTTCGCGGTTCCTGGCCGGCTTCCTGTTCGGCATCTCGGCCCGCGACCCGTTGATCTTCGGCGGCGTTGCCCCGGCCCTCGCGGCGGTGGCCCTGGCCGCCTGCGCCCTTCCCGCCTGGCGCGCCGCCCGCTGCGAGCCGCTCCAGGCCCTGCGCGAAGAGTGATGGGCGAGGAGTGACGGCGCGTCAGCGCGTCCCTGCCGCCGCACCGGCGTAGCTGGAATTCCCCTCCGGCTTGACCCGTAAAGAGCCTCAGGCTTGACCCGTAAAGAGTAAGGGACGTGGTGTCGATAGCACGGCACGTACTATGAGGCCTCCAGCACGACTGGCGGGCAGGCAGAGGAGGCGATGAGCGTGACTCGCGTGGCGGGAATGGCGATGAGGCTGGTGGCAGCCGGCCTCGCGTACCTGGCGTGCTTCGCGGTTTCCTATGGCCTGGTCATGCCGCGGCAGGACCCGCCGCCGCCGGAGGCGGGGGCGGCCCTCCTCCAGGTGGTCATCCTCAACACCGCTGCCCTGAGCTGGCTGGTCCTGCGCTCCCGCGAGCACGGATGGCGGCTGATCGCCATCCTTGCCGTGGTCTTCTTCGGAGTGCAGACCTTCATGCCGCAGGTGGAGAGCGTGATCTTCCAGAGCCTTCCTGCCTTCGCTCGCCACCTCCCCATCGAAATGGTGCCGCGGATCTTTCTTGCCGGGCTTCTTCACGCCGTGCTCTGGGCTCCGGCGGCCGTGGTGTTGCTGGGCAAGCGGAAGGGGGAGGCGTCGCCGGCGGAGCCGGGCGTCTTCTCGCCGACCACTTCCGGCGAGTGGGCTTCGAGGCTCGCCATGGCTTCCGCCCTCTACGTGGTCCTCTATTTCACCTTCGGCTACTTCGTGGCCTGGCGCAACCCGGCGGTGACCGCCTACTACGAGGGGACGGACTCCGGATCGTTCTGGCAGCAGATGGGGACCACCCTGCGGGACACGCCGTGGCTGGTCCTGGCGCAGGCACTGCGCGGACTGTTGTGGGCCGCCCTGGCATTGGTGGTCATCCGCACCCTGAAGACGTCGCGGGTCGAGACCGCGCTCTGCCTCGGCACTCTCTTCGCGGTGGTGATGAGCGCCGGCCTGCTGCTCCCCAATCCCTTCATGCCCCACGACGTCCGCATGGCGCACCTGGCCGAGACTGCGTCTTCCGACTTCATCTTCGGCGTCGCCCTCGGCTGGCTCTTCCGCCCCGCGACCAGGCCGGGGGAGTCGCCGCTGCTGCCTAGAGCGCAGCCTCGCCAGGGTGGATGAACGAGGGCGCTCAGGTAGGCGGCAGTCCCACTCGTCCCCCGTCGGTCCCGCTCGTCCCCGTGGCGTAGGCCGCACGACGCCGCTGCTGCTGCGATGGGTGCGCCGGCGGCGACCCCCGCCGCCGGCCCTCAGGGAGGAGAAACCGATGGACGCATCCTCGCCAGCAGCGATCCTCGAGCCGGTGGCGGCGACGAGCGGCGCCGCCGCGACGCGCTCGCCTCGCACGCGCGGCGCCCGCCTCGCCGCGCTCGCCGGCGGCGCGGCGGTGCCGCTGCTGGCCCTCGCCAAGCTGGCGATCCACCTGGCGACCACCGGCGCCTTCGGCTATCGCTACTTCGTCGACGAGCTCTACTTCCTCGCCTGTGCCCGGCACCTCGCCTGGGGCTATGTCGACATGCCGCCGCTCTTCCCGGCGCTCACCGCGCTGGTCAGCGCCACGCTCGGCGAGTCGCTGCTCGCCATCCGGCTGGTGCCTGCCCTCGCCGGCGCGGCGCTGGTGCTGATGACGGGGCGCCTGGCACGCGAGCTTGGAGGCGGGCGCTTCGCCCAGGTCTTGGCGGCGCTGGCGGTGCTCACCGCGCCGGCCTACCTCGCCCTGCACAGTATCTACACCATGAACTGCCTCGAGCCGCTGCTGTGGACCGGCTGCGCTTGGGTGCTGGTGCGGCTCGTCCACGGCGGTGACGCGCGGCTGTGGCTGCTCTTCGGGGCGCTGACCGGCGTCGGCATGCTGAACAAGCAGAGCATGGCGTTCTTCGCCGTCGCCGCCGCGGGGGCGGTCTTGGCGACGCCGCTGCGGCGCGCGCTGCGCGGCCCCTGGCCCTGGCTGGGAGCCGCGCTCGCGCTGGCGCTCTGCGCCCCCAACCTGGTGTGGGACGCGGCCCACGGCTTTCCGCACCTCGAGATGTTGCGCAACATCGCCGCCCAGGGGCGTGACGTGGAGCTGTCGCCGCTCGCCTTCCTCGCTCAGCAGGTGCTCTACCTCGATCCGCTGGCGCTGCCGCTGTGGCTGGGCGGATTGCTATGGACCGTCTCGGCGCCGGACGGCAAGCGCTACCGCGTCCTCGGCCTCACCTGGCTCGGCGTCATCGCCGAGATGCTGCTGCTTCACGGCCGGCCTTACTACCCGATGCCCGCCTATCCGATGCTGCTCGCCGCCGGCGGGGTGGCGTTCGAGCGCTGGCTGCCGGCAACCGCCGGTGGCATGCGGCGCCTCCTGCGCCGCGCCCTGCCGGCGGTGCTGGTGGCCGCCGGCGCGGTGCTGGCGCCGCTCGTGCTTCCCTGCCTGCCGCCCGAGCTCTACGTCCGCTACGCGCACGCGCTCGGCTTCGGCCAGCCGCGGATCGAGACGCATCGGCTCGGGCCGCTGCCGCAGCTCTTCGCCGATCGCTTCGGCTGGCCGGAGATGGCCCACGAGGTCGCCCGCATCTACCACGCCCTGCCGCCCGCCGACCGTGCGCAGGCGGCCATCTTCGGGCAGAACTACGGGCAGGCCGGAGCGATCGACCTCTTCGGGCCGCGCCTCGGGCTGCCGCCCGCCCTGTCGGGGCACCTCTCGTACTGGTGGTGGGGACCTCACGGCGCGAGCGGCCAGGTGATGATCGTCCTCGACGACGATCGCGAGACGCTCGAGCGCATCTTTGCCGATGTGCGGTTGGCCGGCCACGTCAGCCACCCCTACTCGATGCCCTACCAGCACTTCGACGTCTTCGTCTGCCGGCGCCCGCGGGTGACGCTGCAGGAGCTGTGGCCGCAACTCAAGCAGTACCACTGATCGCCGGACCTATACTGGCGAGACGTCGATGCGCGCCGAGTCCCTCACCCTGCGCGCCGCTCACCGCGGGTCCGCCGGCGACGCCCTGGACGCAGCGCCGGCGGCCCCGCTGCCGGCGGCCCGCCGGCGGCTGCGCGCCTTTGCGGCCTGGCTCCTGGTGGTGGTCGGGCTGGGGCTGCTGTCGTTCACCCGCTTCTGGCTCGACGACCTCGTCAACCACACGGGGCGCAGCGCCCTCGAGCCGTTCGTCTGCGAGATGACGGCGATGTTCGGCGCCGGCGTGCTGTTCCTGCCATTGCGCGCTTTCGTGCGGCGGCGGCCCCTGGTCGCCGGGACCCTGGGGGGGCGCCTGCCGCTCTACCTGTCCGTTCTGCTCGTCCTCTCCGCCGTGCACACGTCGCTGAACTGGGCCTCGCGCAGCGCCCTGTATCCGCTCGCCGGTCTCGGCCGCTACGACTACGGCGCCATGCCGCTGCGCTACGCCATGGAGTTTCCCTACGACGCGCTCGCCTTTGCCTTCGCCGTCGCCGCCCTGCACGTGCTGGCGCGGTTGCGGCAGGCGCGCGAGCAGGCCCTGCGCGCGGCGCGGCTGGAGAGCAGCCTCGCCCGCGCCTCGCTGCGCAGCCTGCGGCTGCAGCTGCAGCCCCACTTCCTGTTCAACGCCTTGCACACCGTCTCGGCGACCATGTATGAGGATGCCGCCGCCGCCGACGAGATGCTCGACGCGCTCGCCGAGCTGCTGCGTGCCTCGCTGCGCACGGTGCAGACCGACGAGGTGCCACTCGACGAGGAGCTCGCCACCCTCGACCGCTACCTGCAGCTCATGCGGGCCCGCTTCGGCGACCGGCTGCAGGTGGAGGTGGCGGTGGACCCGGCGGTGCGTGGAGCCCTCGTCCCCTCGCTGTTGCTGCAGCCCCTGGTGGAGAACGCCGTGCGCCATGGGGGCGCCGAGCTAAGCGGCTGCGGCCGGGTGAGAGTACGTGCCTGGGGCGAGGAGGACGAGCTGCGGGTGGAGGTCGCCGACGACGGCCCCGGCTGCCCAGCGGGGCGCGACCCGCTGGCGACCGGCCTCGGCCTCGGCGCTACCGCCGAACGCCTGCAGCTGCTCTATGGCGACCGCCAGCACCTGCAGGCCGGCAACGTCGCCGCCGGCGGCTTCCTGGTCAGCGTGCGGCTGCCGAGGCGGACGGGCGCCGCCGGGGATCCGCCGGCGTGATCCGCGCCCTGGTGGTCGACGACGAGCGGCCGGCGCGCGCCAAGCTGCGGTCCCTGCTCGCCGCCGCCGGCGACGTGGCGGTCGTGGGGGAGGCGGCGGATGGGGAGGCCGCGGTCTCCGCCATCCGCGAGCTCGGCCCCGACGTCGTCTTCCTCGACGTGCAGATGCCGCGCGGCGACGGCTTCGCGGTGGTCGAGGCGGTGGGTGTTTCGGCGATGCCGCTGGTCGTCTTCGTCACCGCCTTCGACGAGCACGCGCTGCGCGCCTTCGAGGTGCACGCCGTCGACTACCTGCTCAAGCCCTTCGCCAGCAAACGCCTCGCTGGCGTGCTGGCGCGCGTTCGCGAGCGGCTGGCGTCGCGCTCGGCGGCGGCGCTGGCCGAGGGGCTGGCGGCCCTGCTCGGCGAGCGCGGCGGCGTAGGGCCGCGCTACGTCGAGCGCATCCTCGCCCGCCGCGACGAGGAGCGCGAGGTGCTGGTGGCGGTCGAGACGATCGACCTGCTGCGCGCCGAGGGGAACTACGTGCGGCTCTTCACCCGCCAGGGCGAGCTCACCCGGCGGGCCACCCTCGGCGCCCTCGCCGCCCAGCTCGACCCCGCCCGCTTCCTGCGCATCAACCGCTCCGAGGTGGTGCGGCTCGATGCCGTCGCCGAGCTGCGCCCCTGGTTCCACGGCGACTATCGGATCCTCCTCAAGGACGGCACCCGCCTCACCTGGAGCCGGCGCTACCGCAAGGAGGGGGCGACGGCCGGCACGCTGCTGTGAAGGGCTTGACTGCGCGGGTGCCGTGCCGCCGGTGACAATTCGCTGGCTCCGGGCTCGCCCGTCGTTCCCATGATCCGTCGCTCTCGCTCGCTGCTGCCCGCCGTCGCGTTTGGCCTGGGGGCGTTCCTCCTGCCGCTGGCCCTTGGCGCCGCTGTGTATTACGTGGCGCCCTTTGCCAGCGGCGGCCGCGATACCAACCTCGGCACCCTCGGCCAGCCCTGGGAGACCCTGCAGCATGCCGCCGACACGGTGGGCCCCGGCGACACCGTCTACGCCCGCGCCGGCGGCTACGCCGGCTTCCAGATGACGACCTCCGGGCTGTCCGCCGCCCGTATTGTCTTCACCAACTATCCCGGCGAGACGGTCTCCATCGTCTCCGACCTGCCGGTGCGTCACGACGGCATCAACCTCGAGGGGGCGAGCTACATCACCGTCCGCGGCTTCCACGTCAACGGCGCCGGACACGCCGGCATCCGCGCCGTCGCCTGCAACGGCGTCGAGATCGTCGGCAACGTGCTCACCAACAACCAGGTGTGGGGCGTGCTCACCGGCTGCTGCGACGACGTGCGGGTCACCGGCAACATCGCCGCCGGCAGCATCGAGCAGCACGGCATCTACGTCAGCAACAGCGGCGACCGGCCGGTCATCGTCGGCAACGTCGTCTACGGCAACAACCAGAACGGCATCCACATGAACGGCGACATCGACACGCCGTGCGACAGCGGTGGCACCACCTTCGACGGCGTCATCTCGGGTGCCCTGGTGGAGGGCAACACACTGTTCGACAACGGCGCCAACGGCGGCGTCGGTGGCGGCTCGGCGATCAATTGCGACGGCGTGCAGACGTCGCTGATCCGCAACAACCTCGTCTACGCCAGCCATGCCTCGGGGATCTCGCTCTACCAGATCGACGGCGCCCAGCCGGCGAGCGGCAACCGGGTGGAGAACAACACCGTGCTGGTGGCTGCCGGCACCGGTCGCTGGGCGCTCAACATTCAGGACGACGCCGCCAACACCGTGGTGCGCAACAACATCCTGTGGAGCAGCCGGGCGCCGCGCGG
>DASYUP010000273.1:0-3102 GCA_036001185.1 Thermoanaerobaculia bacterium | reverse complement strand
CCGGCATCGCCGAGGCCGACACCCTCTGGATCGTCCCCTCCATCGCCGGCGGCGCTCCGGCGGTCGCCGCGCCGCCGGCGCCGACCACGCTCTCGAACGAGGAGGTGCGGCGCTACTCGCGGCACCTGATCATTCCCGAGGTGGGCCTCGCCGGGCAGCGCAAGCTCAAGGAGGCCAAGGTGTTGTGCGTCGGCGCCGGGGGGCTCGGCTCGCCGCTGGCGCTCTACCTGGCGGCCGCCGGCGTCGGCACCCTCGGCATCGCCGACTTCGACGTCGTCGACGAATCCAACCTGCAGCGCCAGGTGCTGCACGGCACCGCCGACGTCGGCCGCCCCAAGCTCGCCTCGGCGGCGGCGCGGCTGCGCGACCTCAACCCGCACGTCACCGTGGTGCCGCACGAGACGCGCCTGTCGGCGGCCAACGCCCTCGAGCTGTTCGCCGACTACGACGTGGTCGCCGACGGCACCGACAACTTTCCCACCCGCTACCTCGTCAACGATGCCTGCGTGTTGCTCGGCAAGCCCAACGTCTACGCCTCGATCTTCCGCTTCGAGGGGCAGGCGTCGGTATTCTGGGCCGGGAAGGGTCCCTGCTACCGCTGCCTCTACCGCGAGCCGCCGCCGCCGGGGCTCGTCCCCTCCTGCGCGGAGGGGGGAGTGCTGGGGATCCTTCCCGGTCTGCTCGGGGTCATCCAGGCGACCGAGACCATCAAGCTGCTGCTCGGCGTCGGCGAGCCGCTGATCGGCCGGCTGCTGCTGGTCGACGCCTTGAGCATGCGCTTCCGCGAGCTCAAGCTGCGCCGCGACCCCAGCTGCGTGCTGTGCGGCCCGCGCGCCACCCAGCGGACGCTCATCGATTACGAGCACTTCTGCGGGCTGCCGCAGGCGAGCGCCGAGGAGGCGCGCCAGCAGGGGCTGCCGGCGCTCACCGTCGAGCAGCTGCAGGCGCGGTGGGCGGCGGGGGATGAGCTGGTGGTGGTCGACGTGCGCGAGCCCCACGAGGTGGAGATCTGCGCCTTCCCCGGCACGCTACGCATCCCTCTCGGCACCCTGGCGGAGAATCTCCACCGCCTCGACAGCGCCGACGAGATCGTCGTCCACTGCAAGGTGGGGGGCCGCAGCGCCAAGGCCGTCGAGCTCCTGCTCAGCGCCGGCTTCCGCAAGGTGTGGAATCTAACCGGCGGCATCGACGCCTGGGCGCAGCGCATCGATCCGGCGATGCCTCGCTACTAGGTCGATCGACCTCGTCCACGGGCTCGGTCGCAACGGAACGCCGCCTGGTGACGCGGCCGTGTAATACGCCGTGTATTACAATGTCGGTGGGAGAAGACCATGACATCACCGCTAGGCTTGAGATTGGATGCCGAAACGCGACGGCGCATCGAGCGCATCGCCAGGCGCAAGCGCATGTCCACCTCGGCCGTCATCCGCGAAGCGATCGCCGAGTGGACCGAGAAGGAGGAAGCTGCGGCCACGCCGTACGCCATCGTCGCCGACCTCGTTGGCATGGTGCACGGTGGCGATCCGCGGCGCTCTGAGGATGGGGGCAAGAAACTCCGTGAGGCGCTCCGGCGACGACGGAGCGATCGCACCTGATCCTCGTCGATGCCGGACCGCTGGTGGCGATCCTCGACGCCGATGACCAGCATCACGCGCGCTGCGTCGAGAGTCTGGCTGCCATCAGCGAGCCGTTGGCCACGGTCTGGCCGGCGCTGACCGAGGCCATGTACCTTCTTGGCGCCCTGCCGCAGGCACAGGAGGGGCTATGGGAAATGCTGGCGCGGGGCGCCGTGCGGCTCCTGCCTCTCGATCTCGACGACGTCCCGAGAATGCGCGAGCTGATGGCCAAGTACTCCGACCGTCCCATGGACCTCGCCGACGCCGCTCTCCTGCGCGTCGCCGAGCGCGAGGGTGTGCGCAAGATCTTCACCGTCGATCGGAGCGATTTCGGGGTCTACCGGCTGCACGGCCGGACGCGCCTGATCCTTCTACCGTGACCACCATCTCCGCCCGCATCCACCTCGCCCAGGCGCGGCGCATCGTCGTCAAGCTCGGCACCCACGTCGTCACCCACGACGGCGTCGAGCTGGCGCTGGGGCGGGTCTATGCGCTGGTCGAGGACCTCGCCGGGCTGCGTGACCAGGGGAAGGACCTCATCGTCGTCAGCAGCGGCGCGGTGGGGATGGGGATGCGCACCCTCGGCCTCGCCGAACGCCCGCAGTCGCTGGGGCTGCGCCAGGCCTGCGCCGCCGTGGGCCAGGGGCACCTCATCGGCATGTACGCGCAGGCCTTCGCCGAGCTCGGCGTCACCGTGGCGCAGGTGCTGCTGACGCAGGAGGATCTCGCCGACCGCGACCGCGCCCTCTGCCTCCGCACCACGCTGCTGCGGCTGCTCGAGCTCGGCGTGGTGCCGATCCTCAACGAGAACGACAGCGTCAGCGTGCGCGAGCTCATCGAGCATCGCCGCATCACCGACGGCCGCGCCCCGAGCGAGGTTGTGGGCACCGGCTTCGGCGACAACGACGGGCTGTCGGCGCGCGTCGCCGTCGCCCTCGACGCCGACCTGCTGGTGCTGCTCACCGACGTCGAGGGCCTCTACACGGCGCCGCCGCAGGAAGACCCCACGGCGACGATCATCGGCGAGCTCGACGCCATCGACGACGCCCTGCTCGCCCGCGTCGAGGGCGGTGGCGGCTCGCGCGGCGGCACCGGTGGGATGGCCAGCAAGCTCGAGGCGGCGCGCCTCGCCAGCGAGGCGGGGACGGCGGTGCTGATCGCCGGCGGCGGCGCCCCGCAGGTGCTGCGGCGGGCGCTGGCTGGCGAGCTCCTGGGCACCCTGGTGGCGCCCGCTACCCGGCGCCGCGAGCGCTGGCGGCACATCGCCTTCTCGGCGCCACGCCGCGGCGCCCTGGTGGTCAACGACGGCGCCCTGGTGGCGCTCGCCGAGCGCAAGGCCTCGCTGCTGCCCATCGGCGTCGTCGCGGTCGAGGGGGAGTTCGCGCGGGGCGACGTGGTGGAGATCCGCGACGGTAGCGGCCGCGTGCATGGGCGCGGCCTCGCCAACTACGACGCTCCCGCCTGCCGCGCGCTCGCCGGTCACCAC
>DASYUP010000272.1:0-3415 GCA_036001185.1 Thermoanaerobaculia bacterium | reverse complement strand
CTGGCCGACCGCTTCCTTCGGACCACCAAGAACGCGCTATACCTGGGCCGGGGGGTGAACTTCCCGGTGGCGCTCGAGGGAGCCCTCAAACTGAAGGAGATCTCCTACATCCACGCCGAGGGCTATCCCGCCGGCGAGATGAAGCACGGGCCGATCGCGCTCATCGACGAGGATCTGCCGGTGGTGGCGGTGGCCACCGGCGGGCGGGTGTTCGAGAAGATGCTGTCGAACCTGCAGGAAGTGAAGGCGCGCGACGGCAGGACCATCGTCGTCACCGACCGTCCGGGCGATGCCGGCGACGTCGCCGACGAGCTGCTGCCGGTGCCGTCGGTCGGCGAGCTGCTGCAGCCGATCGTCAACGTCGTGCCGTTGCAGCTGCTCGCCTACCACGTCGGCGTGCGGCGCGGCGCCGACGTCGACCAGCCACGGAACCTGGCCAAAAGCGTGACCGTGGAGTAGGGCGCCGGTCGGCCGCGGTGGGCCTCGCATAGCATGCCGGCGATGGGCGCCTGGTCGGAGGTCGACTCGCGGCACTTCCTCGAGGTCGGCCGCTTCTACGTGCCGCAGCGCGAGCGGCAGTTGGCGATCATCGCCACGCTGGTGCCGCGGTTGCCACAGGCCGCGGCGGTGATCGACCTCTGCTGCGGGGAAGGGCTGCTGGCCGAGGCCATCCTCGCCGCTCAGCCGGAGACGACCGTTCTCGGCCTCGACGGCTCGTTGGCCATGCGCGAGACGGCGCAGCGGCACCTGGCGCACTTCGCCCAGCGCTTCCGGACGGCCGGTTGCGACCTCCACCACCTCGCGCTGCCCGACCATGCGCCGCTGCGAGCCATCGTCTCGTCGCTGGCGCTGCACCACGTGGAGCACCGGGCCAAGCCGGCGCTCTATCGCCAGCTCCGCGCCGCGCTCGCGCCGGGCGGTGCGCTGCTCGTCGCCGACCTCGTGCGGCCGGCGAGCGCGGCGGGTCGGGAGCTCGCCGCCACCGGCTGGGACGCGGCGGTGCGGGCGGCCGACGCCGCGGCGGGCGCCGGCGGCGCCGCGTGGCAGCGCTTCCAGCGCGAGCGCTGGAACTGGTTCCGCTACCCGGACGAGGCCGACCGCCCGGCGCCCATCGCCGACGAGCTCGACTGGCTGCGGGCAGCGGGGCTCGAGGCCGTCGACGTCTGCTGGTCCGACTGCGGCCACGCCGTCTTCGGCGGCTTCGCCCCGCCGACCGCTCCCAGCAGCGAGAGCTCACCTCTTGGCAGCGGCGAAGGGTAGCGTCGCCGACGCGTCGCCGATGCGATCCACCCTCGCGCGCGCCGGCTGTGGGCTGCTGCTTGCCCTCGCCGTGCTGGCGGCCATCGAAGGCCTGGCCCGGCTGGTTCGCCCGGCCGGCCGCGCGGCCGAGATGGCGGCCCAGCAGGAGTCGCGGCGGTGGCTGGTGATCTCGCGAGAGGTCGGCTGGGTCCGCCGGCCCGGGTTCCGTGGCACGCTCTACGGCGCGGAGCGCGCCTTCGACGGCGAGGGTCTGTTCACCATCGACAGCGCGGCGGCGGCGCGCCGCGGACGGTTGGTGCTGGTCCTTGGCGACTCCCGCACCTTTGGCAACGGCGTGCCCACTCGCGACAGCTTTCCCGCCCAGCTTGGTCGCGCGATGCCGGGAGTGAGGGTGATCAATCTCGGGGTCCCGGGCCACTCGTCGTTCCAGGGCGGGGCGGCGTTGCGCCACTACGCCCGCCGCTTCCGGCCGCAGGTGGTGGTGTTCGCGTACGGCTTCAACGATCGCCGATATGTCCTGCGGCCGGACGAGGCCGATGGAGAGCGGCGCTTCCGGAGCCTCGCGCGCGGCGCCCGCTGGGCGCGTCTCGCGCGCTCCCTGGCGGTGGTCGACTGGATGCGCGGGCTGCCGTCCGCGACTACCGCCGGCGAACGGGATGCCGTCGTGAAGCAGCCCCTCGACCTGTCGACGGTCGCCCCCCGGGTGTCCCCTGAGGCCTACGGGCGCAATCTTGAGGACGCGGCGCGCTACTGCAGGCGGCACGGCATCCGGCTGGTCTTCTTGCTGCTCAACGACAACCCGCAATCGACCAGCCGGCTCGAAGGTGGTGCTCGCGCCCTGCGTGAGGGCCGTTGGGAGCAGGCGGAGCGGGAGCTGCGACCGGAAGTCGCGGGCGACGGCACCTTCGCCGATGCGGCCCGCCTCCTGCTGGCAGAGCTCCACACCAGGACGGGCCGGCGGCGGGAGGCCGCGGCGGCGGCGATCAGCCCCCGGCGTTTCTACTCGCTGGCCGGCGGGTATCCCGTGCGCCTCGACAGCGACTATCGGGCCATCACCGAGCGGGTGGCAGCCCAGCAGAGGGTGACCATGGTCGACGCCGGCCGGCTCATCGACCAGCACCCCGCGTGGTATTTCGACTACTGCCACTTCAACCGCGACGGGCACGCGGCGGTGGCCGGCCTGCTCGCCCGTGATCTCGGGTGGCTAGACGCGAGGTCGGCGGCCGGCGCACGGTCGGCCGCGGGTTCGGCGGTGCCCCACGGGACGGTTGGTGGACTAAAGCTAGCGCCTTGACCCGGCCGGTTCAGCGACTGACCCCGCCGCCGCAGGCTGCAGCCTCTAGTCAAGTCGAGCCCTCCCCAGGCTTTCCAGCCAACGGCGTTGCTGGCACGGGACTTGGTAGTGTGCTTGGTATCAACCCCTGCCGGTGTGCGACCGGCGCGAGCCAAGGAGGAGACCATGAGGCGAATCTGCCAGGCGATGGCGTGGCTGGCCGTGGTGTGCTTGGTGGCGGGCGCGGCGTCGCCCGCGTGGGCGCAAGGGCGGATCCGGGTCGGCGAGGAGGTGGCCTACCGGGCGGCGACTCCGGCGGCCTACCCGGTGGGCGGAGCCGACCGCCCGGTCGCCTGGTCGGAGACCATCGTCTCTCCCGGCGCCGCCTTCGTCCGCCTGCACTTCAGCCGCCTCAACCTGCCCGACGGCGACTACCTCACCGTCGCCGGTCCGCAGGGCGGGGAGTTCTGGACCTACACCGGCAAGGGCCCGCGCGGCACCGGCGAGCTGTGGGCGTTCAGCGTCGACGGCGACACCGCGGTCGTCGAGCTGCACAGCGGGCTGGTCAAGGCGCGTGGCCGCTACGGCGTGACGATCGACCGCATCGCCCGCGGCGACGTGCCCCTCGATGAAAATGGCTTCCCGCTCGAGAAGGTGATCTGCGGCACCGATGGTCGCGAGAACGTGGCCTGTCACACCAGCGTCAACGTGCGGCCGGTGGCGCGGCTGTCGTTCCAGAGCGGCGGCTCCAGCTTCCTCTGCACCGGCTGGCTGGTGGCGGGCCCCAACAACAGCACCATGATGACCAACAACCACTGCTTCACCACCCAGGCGGAGGTGAACACCGTGCAGGCGCGCTTCAACTTCCAGCGCACCACTTGC
>DASYUP010000271.1:0-2124 GCA_036001185.1 Thermoanaerobaculia bacterium | reverse complement strand
CCAGAGCTGCAACCGCAACAAGGCATCGTTGCTGCTCGACCTGGCGACCGAGCCCGGGCGCCGGCGCCTGCGCGACCTGGTGGGGGCGGCCGACGTGTTGCTCCACAACTGCCTGCCGGCGACCGCGCGGCGGCTGGGCATCGACGGCGCGGCCGTGAGCGCCGTGCACCCTCGCCTGGTGGTGCTCGGCATCACCGGTTACGCCGGCAGCCGGCGCGACGAGCCCGGGTACGACCTCGCCCTGCAGGCGGAGGCCGGCTGGATCGGCATGACCGGTCCGCCGGAGGACCCTTCGCGCCCCGGTGAGGGTGGCTTCAAGGTGGGTGTGGCGGTCGTCGACGTGCTGACCGGGCTGCTGGCGGCCAACGGCATCCAGGCGGCCCTGCTGCGCCGTTGGCGCACCGGCCGCGGCGCGGTGCTGGCGCTGTCGCTGTACCGCACCGCCCTGTTCAGCCTGGTCAACGTGGCCAGCAACCACCTGGTCTCCGGCAAGCCCACCCGCCGCTGGGGAAACGAGCACCCCAACCTGGTCCCCTACCAGGTCTTCCGCGTCGCCGACCGGGCACTGGTCATCGGCGTCGGCAACGACCGGCAGTACCGTCGCCTCTGCGACCTGCTATCGATCGCCGATCCCGGCCTGCGCGGCCTCGACAACGCGGCCCGGCTGGCGCGCCGGACCGAGGTCGTGCGCGCGGTCGCGGCTGCGGTCGCGACTCGAACTGCCGGCGAGCTGCTGCCGGCGCTGCGCGAAGCCGGCATTCCGGCGGCGCCGCTGCTGCAGCCGCACGAGGCGCTCGCCGCCGCCGCGCTCACCGACCCCGAGGCGCTGATCGCCATCGCCCACCCGCAGGTCGGCACCGTTCGCCTGCCGGCGCCCCCGCTCGAGGGAGACGGCGTGCGCCGGCAGCACACCGCGCCGCCCCTCCCTGGCGAAGGCGGAGAGGAGCTTGCCGCCCGCTGGCTGGGCGAGCCCCGGCGCTAGGGAGACTTGATCGGCACCAGCTGCGGGTCGCGCAACGTGCCGCCAACGACGCGCCGGATCGCGAGGGAGGCGCCGTCCTGGCGCGCCACGCAGCCGGTGATCAGCGCCCAGCTGCCATCGCCGAAGCGGAAGAGGTGGTTGAACGGCAGGCGGTCACCCCCCTGGGTGAGGATCCCTCCCGGCGTCCCGGCGACGACGCGCCACGCCGTCGCCCCGGCCCGCTCGGCGAGGAAGAGCTGCGGCTTGTCGGCCACTCGGCGGTCGCTCCACACCGCCGCCAGGGGCGCGCCGCGCTCGCCGTCGGGCAGCTCGATCCAGTAGTCGCGGCCGGCCTTCCAGTAGAGGTCCCCCTCGCCACCACTCCAGGGCTGCCAGCGGAGAGGCTGCCAGTTGGCGCCGTCGGTGGTCAGGCGCAGCATGCCGTCGGCGCCGAGGTAGGCGCCCGCGACGCCTCCCAGCCAGGACAGCACGCCGCGGCCGGCGTCGGGAACCGGCGGCAGCTTCGCCAGCCAGTGCTGTGGCGGACCCGCACTGCGGAAGACCCCGTCGCCGGAGACCACGCCCTCCTCACCAGGCGGCGCCGGCGCAGCCCCCGGGTTCCCTACGCCTTGCACCGGCTGACTGCCCTTGCTCACCCAGTCGTGACCCTCCAGGCGGTAGGCGGCGGCGGCGATGCTGCCGTCCTTTGCGGCGAGTCGGTGCAGCACCACCCACGGTTCGCCACCCCGGTCCCAGGTAAGGTTGACGGTGTTGGCCTGGGAAGCGAGCAGGGTCTCACCGAGACGCTGCCAGGCGCCGTCACGAAAGCGCAGCACTTGCAGGCACTGCTCGCCGCAGCGGCTGGCGGCGAGGACGGGACCCGGTCCGCTGGACCCCGCGAAGCGAGCGCCCGCCCGCTGCTCCGGCCAGGCACGAGCCGACCCCTGCCGGAGGTCGGCCTCGATCAGCCAGGCCGGACGGCCCGCCTCCTCAGGTAGGGCGAAGAGCGCGCGCTGGGCGCTGGTGTCGATGCCGACGAAGGTGAGGGCGGTCGTGGAGTCGCAGCGGAAGGCAGCGCTCGCTGACGCGGCGACCGTCGCCGCGGCGGCGAGGAGCAGGGCGATCGACAAGGAGACGACGCGCATGGGGCTCACGCCGCGCAT
>DASYUP010000270.1:0-7054 GCA_036001185.1 Thermoanaerobaculia bacterium | reverse complement strand
CCTGCTGCTCGGCCGCCTGCTCGGCCGCGGCGAGGCGCAGCTGCTGGCGCGCGACGACGAGCAGGTGGCGGCGCCGGTGGTGGCCGCCTTCGAGGCACTGCTGGCGCGCCGGCTCGCCGGCGAGTCGGTCGCCTACCTGTTGGGTGAGAAGGAGTTCTGGGGGCGCTCGTTCGCCGTCGACGCCCGCGTGCTGGTGCCGCGACCGGAGAGCGAGCACCTGGTGGAGGCGGCGCTTGCCCTCGCGCCCACCCTACCGGCGCGGCCGCGCATCCTCGACCTCGGCGTCGGCTCGGGGTGCCTCGCCGTGACGCTGGCCCTGGAGCTGCCGGGCAGCCGCGTCGTCGCCACCGACCGCTCGCCGGCGGCGCTGGCGGTGGCGGCCTTCAACGCACGCGCCCTGGGCGCGCGGGTGGCGCTGCTCGCCGCCGACTGGGCGGCGCCGCTGGGCGTCGATACCTTCGACTTGCTGCTGTCGAACCCCCCCTACCTCGACCCCGAGGGGGACGTCGCGCCGGAAGTGGCGCGCTGGGAACCAGCGGCGGCGCTGTGGGCGGGGGCCGGCGGCCTCGACGCCTACCGTGCGCTGCTCACTCGCCTTGCGGCCGCGCGGCCGGGAATACCCTTGCTCCTCGAGATCGGCGCCAATCAGCGCGCACCCCTCTCCGCCCTTGCCGCCGGCGAGGGTTGGGACGTGGCCGCCGTGCGCCGCGACCTGGCAGGCATCGAGCGAGTCGTCGAGCTGCGGCGACGGTGACCAGGACGGGCGGGGACGAGCCCCGCCCCTACACCAGAACGCCGCCGCCGGCCCCCTGAAAGAAGCACCACTCCAGCTCTTCGTCGGCCGCGCCTCTCTCCTCTTCTTTCTGCACCGAAGGCACGGCACGCTTCCTGCTCCGCATACCCTCCGCCCCCCCACTTCGCTTGTGCCGGCGGGGGGCATCGGCCAAACTAGCGCGCCCCATGGACCGTTTCCGCATCACTGGCCCTAGCCGCCTGCAGGGCACCGTCGCCGCCAGCGGCGCCAAGAACGCCGCCCTACCCGCCCTCGCCGCCACCCTGCTCGCCGACGAGCCCGTGGTGCTGCGGCGGGTGCCCAAGGTGCGCGACATCGCCACCATGCGGCGGCTGCTCAGCTTCCTCGGCGTCGACAGCCATGACCGCGACAACGCCGTGCGCCTGCTGCCGCAGCACGACGGCGCCTCCTGCGAGGCGATGTACGACATGGTCAAGACCATGCGCGCCAGCGTGCTGGTGCTGGGGGCGCTGATGGGACGGCGGCGGCGCGCCCGCGTCTCGCTGCCCGGCGGCTGCGCCATCGGCGTGCGGCCGATCGACCAGCACCTCAAGGGGCTCGACGCCCTCGGGGCGCAGATCCGCCTCGAGCATGGCTACGTGCTCGCCGAGACCAAGCGCCTGTGCGGCGCCCGTTTTCGCTTCGACCTGCAGACCGTGACCGGCACCGAGAATCTGATGATGGCGGCTTCCCTCGCCGAGGGGGAAACGGTGCTCGAGAACTGCGCCCGCGAGCCGGAAGTGGTCGACCTCGCGAAGCTGCTCAATGCCATGGGCGCGCGCATCGAGGGGGCCGGCGAGGAGACCATTCGCATCGACGGCGTGGAGCAGCTCGGCGGCGCCGAGCACGAGATCATCGGCGACCGCATCGAAGGGGGCACCTACCTGATCGGTGCCGCCTTGACCGGCGGGGACGTCACCTTGACCGGCACCGCCCCCGGCGACGTCGGGCCGTTGCTCGAAGTGCTCGCCGACGCTGGCGCCGAGGTGTCGTGCAACGGCGCCGGCATCCGCGTCCGCCGGCAGGGCCCGCTGCGCCCCCGCGACGTCGTCACCGCCCCCCATCCCGGCTTCCCCACCGACCTGCAGGCCCAGTACCTGGCGCTGATGACCCAGGCCGAGGGGACGGCGCGCGTCACCGAGACCATCTTCGAGAACCGCTTCCAGCACGTCGCCGAGCTGCTGCGCATGGGCGCCGACATCCACGTCGAAGGACGCGACGCGGTGGTGCGCGGGCCCCATTCGCTGTCCGGCGCCAACGTCATGGCCACCGACCTGCGCGCCTCCGCCTGCCTGGTGCTCGCCGGCGTCGCCGCCAGCGGCGAGACCATGGTCGATCGCATCTACCATCTCGACCGCGGCTACGAGGGGATGGAGGTGAAGCTGCAGGCCCTGGGTGCGCGCGTCGAGCGGGTGGCCGGTCCGCCGTCCCCCTGACAGGTCGCAGACACCAGCTTTGCCGCCGCGTACCATCCGCCTCCTCGCGCTCGCGCTCGTCCTCCCGGGGACGGCGCGGGCGGGCATCGAGCAGCTGGCCGAGGTGCAGCGCGCTGGCACCCCGGCCGAGGCGCTGCTGGTGGCCGACCAGCTCGCCGGCGAGCCCTGGGCGGCGGCGCTGGGCATCGACTACCTGCGTGGCAGCCTGCTCGAAGCGCTGGGCAAGGAGCCCGAAGCGGCGTTCGCCTTCGCCCAGGCGACGCAGCGGGCGCCGCTGCTGGCGCCCTACTGCCGCTACCGGCTGGCGCGGCTGCAGGCGCAGCGGCACCCGGAGATGACCGCCGGCCTGCTGGTGCCACTGCTCGCCCGCGACGCGCCCCCCGTGCTGCGCCACCAGGCGGCCGTGCTGCTGCGCAGGGCGCTGCGCGCCGGCGGCGACTGCCGGCTGCTCGCCCGCCTCGACTGGCCGACCCTGGCGGCCGCCGACCGCCGCACCCTCGCCGTGGCGCGCGTCGACTGCGCCCTGGCCGGCAAGCCGGGGGAACCGCCGGGCCGCGAGCAGGTGAGCCAGCTGGCCGCCCTGCTCACCGACGGGCCGGCCGATCAGACGTCCTGGGAAGCGGCGCTGCGCCTCGCGGCGCTGCAGCGCTCGCAGCTCACTCCTGACCTCTCGCTGCTCCTCGGCCGCGTCTTCCAGCGGCTGCGCCAGCCCGACCTGGCAAGCGCCTTCCTGGGTCCGCTGGTGTCGAGCCTGCCGCAACAGCTGCGCGACCAGCAGCAGGTGGAGGCCTTCGAGCTGCTGGCGCTGTCGCAGGTGGCGCGCGACGCCTACCGTACGGCGGTGGTCACCCTCGCCGGGCTGGCCGAGCGGGTGGGCCGTCCCGAGCTGCGCGCGCGTGCCCTCTATCGCGAGGGCTGGGCGCGCGAGCTGGCGGGCGACCGCAGCGGCGCGCTCAACGGCTACGTGCGGGCGGTAAACCTGGCGCCATCGAGCGACATTGCGGCGCCCGCATTGCTGGCGACCTGTAGGGTGCAGTGGCTGCTCGGTCGCCGCGCCGAGGCACAGTCGACCTACGGCCTGCTGCGCTCGCGGCGAGAGTGGAGCGCCGCGGCGGCCGACGCGGCGCTCTTCCTCGCCACCTCGCAGCTGGCGGCCGGTGAAGTGGGCAACGCTCCCAGCCTGCTGCAGCAGGCCACCCAGCTGCGCGGCCAGCGCGACGCCATCGTCGTCTACTGGCAGGGCCGCGCCGACGAGGCGCAAGGGCATCCGGCGGCGGCGCTCGACGACTACCTCTGGCTGCTGCGCGCCCTCCCCTACCACCCGCTCACCGCCGAGGCGCGGTCGCGGCTGGCGGGGCCGGCGCTGCAGCCGACGGTGAAGGCCGCCGTCGAGCGCTGGCGGCGCGCGCCCCGCGCCGACGACCGCCTCGCCGCCTGGCTGCTGCTCGACGACGACGACGCCCGCCGTGAGCCGCTCCGCCTCTTCCTCTATCAGCTCTGGGCGCGCGATCGCCGCACCGCTCCCTACCTCAAGCTCGCCGCCGTCGATCCCCGCGAGTGGCCGCTGTGGCAGGCGTCCTTCGCCGACGCCGAGGAGCGCGTGCTCGCCCTCGGCGGCTGGGACGAGGTGGGGCTCGACACCATCCTCCGCAACTTCCCGCTGACGGCGCCGCCGCTCGCCTTCACCGCCGCCGAGCAGCTGACGGCGGCCGCTGACCCCGGCCGCGGCCTCGCCCTCGCCGGCGACGTGGCGGCGCCGCCGCTGCGCGCCGTGCCGCCGCAGCTGCTGCCGCTGCCGCTGCGCCAGGCGCTCTTCCCGCGCCCGTGGCGTGGCCGCGTGGGGGCGGCCGCGCGCCGCTTCGGCGTCGACGCCGCGCTGCTGTGGGCGCTCATGCGCGAGGGCAGCCGCTTCGACCCCGAGGCGGTGGCGGCCGGGGGCGGCCGCGGCCTGCTGCTGCTCGACCCGGGGAGCGCCGAGCGGGTGGCGCCCCTCGCCGGCACCGGCCCGGTGCGTCCCGACGACCTCGACGATCCGGCGCTGGCCATCATCCTCGGCGCCGCCCGGCTCAACCAGCTCGCCACCGCTTTTCCCGGCCGCCCGGCACTGGTCCTCGCCGCGCACCTCGCCGGACCGGCGGAGGCGCGGCTGTGGGCCTCCTGGTGCGCCACCGACGACCCGGCGGAGCTGCTGGCGAAGATGGACAGCGAGGAGGTGCGGACCATGGTGGGCCGCGTGCTGGGATCGCAGATGGCCTACGCCGACCTCGCGCGGGAGCCCTGAGCCGGAGGCCGAGCCAAGGCCGGTGCTACCAGGCCGGTGGTACCAGGCCGGTGCTACCATCCCGCGCGGTGCCTCGGCGCAGTCTCGTGCTCGCCTCGCTGCTGCTGCTTGCCATCGTACGCGTGGGGAGCGCGCAGCCCACCGCTGCCACCCCGCGTGACCGCATCGTCGCGGTGGTCGACGGCGACCCGCTCCTGCAGTCGGACATCGACCGCGCCATCGCCCTCACCGATGGCGGCGCCGCCGCCGGGAGCGAGCGACGCCGACAAGTGCTCGATCAGCTCATCGAGGAGCGACTGCGCATCCACGAGGTGCAGCGCTACGGCTTTGAGCAGGTGCCCGTCGAGCTGATCGCCAAGCAGGTCGCGGCGATCCGCGGCCGCTACCCCTCCGAGGAGGCGTTCCACCGCCGCCTGCAGGAGCTCGGCATGACGACCGAGGCGCTCGAGCAGCTGGTCGCCCAGCAGCTGCAGGTGATGGTCTACGTCGACGAGCTGCTGGGCGCCCGCGTCTTCGTCGGCCTGGAGGAGATCCAGGCCCACTACGACCAGACCCTGGTGCCGCAGCTGCAGGCGGCAGGCAAGCCGGTGCCGCCGCTCGACGAGGTGCGCGAGCAGATCCGCGAGGTGCTGCGCCAGCAGCGGCTCAACGAGGAGCTCCAGCGCTGGACGGCGGAGCTGCGGCGCCGCGCCGACGTCGAGGACTACTTCGACCGCCCGCAACGGCCGCTGCCGCCGAAGGCGGGGAGCAAGCCGTGACCAGCGCCGCCGGCCCCGGCGGCAGGCTGCAGGTGATCGCCACGCCGATCGGCAACCTCGGCGACCTCTCGCCACGCGCCCGCGAGGCGCTGGCCGCCGCCGATCTGGTCGCCTGCGAGGACACGCGGCACACCGGCCTGCTGCTGTCGCGACTGGGCATCAAGGCGCGACTGGTCTCCTACCACGAGCACAACGAGCGGCAGCGGCTGCCCCAACTGCTCGCCGCCCTCGAGCAGGGGCAGACGGTGGCGCTGGTCTCCGACGCCGGCACGCCGCTGCTGTCGGATCCCGGCTTTCCGCTGGTGCGGGCGGCGGTTTCCCAGGGCGCCGCCGTGGAGGCCATCCCCGGCCCCTCGGCGCTGCTCGCCGCACTGGTCGTCTCCGGCCTGCCGCCGCTCCCTTTCACCTTCGCTGGCTTCCCGCCGCAGCGGCCGGCCAAGCGGCGCGGCTTCTTCGCGCGCTTCGCCACGCTGCCGCACACGGTCGTCTTCTACGAGTCGCCGTATCGCCTCGCCGGCAGCCTGGCCGATGCCGCCGCTGCCTTCGGCGACCGCCCGGCAGTGGTGGCGAGGGAGCTCACCAAGCTGCACGAGGAGACCCGGCGCGGCACGCTCGGCGAGCTCGCCGCCGCCTTCGCCGGCAAGACCGTGCGCGGCGAGGTGGTGGTGGTGGTGGGGCCGGCCACGAAGGATTCGCCATCGGCGTAGGGTCTCACCGTTGGCAATGCGCAGCCCCCGCGCCCGTCTCCTCGCTATCGCCGCCGTCACCCTCGTTCTGCTGCGCGGCGCCACCGCGCTCGCCGCTTCCCCCGCCGAGCTCGCTCCCAAGTACCAGCAGTTCCTCGAGGAAGCCGAGCTACTGATGAGCGCGGCCGAGCGGGCCGCCTTTGTCGCCCTCGGCGAGGACTATGCGCGTGACGCCTTCATCGCCTCCTTCTGGCGCTCCCGCGACCCCTATCCGGAGACCGCCCGCAACGAGGCGCGCGACACCTGGCAGGAACGGCTGGAATCGGGGCGCTCGCTGTTCGGCACCATCCACGACGCGCGGGCACGCTTCCAGCTCCTCAACGACGCACCGGACCAGCGAGTCGAGATCGCGCAGCGCGACCCCGCCGCCGGTGACGGCTTTCGCTGCGCCGGCTTGCTCGTCCCCATCGAGGTCTGGGCTTACGCCCACGACGAGCGGACCCACGAGGAGCTGGTGGTCATCTTCTTCCGCCCCGGTGGCGTGAGCCCGTGGCGGCGCTGGGAGTCGTATGACGGTGTTGGCGCGCTCGTCGTCACCGGCACCGCGCAGGTGCAAGGGCCCAGCAAGGCCGAGGTGTTCGCCGTCGCCCGGGACCAGTGCCCCGAGGCCGCCGAGGCGTTGCAGGCAGCCTTGGCGTGGATCGCCGCCCGCGAACCGTTCCACTACCCGTTGATGATGATCAAGGCGGAAGCGCCGATCGAGCCACCCTCCGTAGAGTGGCTCTCCACCTTCGCCTCGTACTCCACCGACGTGCCTGCCGACGCCGGCACCTTCAGTGCCAGTGTCGACTTCTCCTTCCCCGGTCGCCGCCAGAGCCGGACCGTCGTGCAGGGAACGATCGCCGTGCCCGTCGCGGAGCTCGGCGAGGCGGCGCTCGCGGGAGCCCACTCGTACGACCTCCTCGTCACCGGCGAGGTGCTACACGATAGCGAGCTGCTCGACCGCTTCCGCTACCGCTTCGACTTCGCGGCCGGCGACGTGAGCGGCCCCGACCTGCCGCTGGTGATCCAGCGCCCGCTGCGCCCGGGCGACTACCGAG
>DASYUP010000269.1:0-14345 GCA_036001185.1 Thermoanaerobaculia bacterium | reverse complement strand
CGGCAGGCTCTCTACCTCGGCGTAGCGGCGGGCGATCTCGACCGTGCGGTCCTCGCTCTCGGAGTCGAGGACGAGGATCTGGTCGGCAAAGCCATGCACGCTGGCGAGAGTGCGCTCGAGGTTGAGCTCCTCGTTGCGGGTGGCGAGCAGCACGGTGAGCGGAACGCGGCCTCGTTCGGCGAGCGCTGTCGCGACGGGAGTCGGCTCGGTGCGGGCGCCGGCGCTGCTCATCGCGCGTTCACGCGTGCCGCCGCCGACAGCAGGCCGCGCCAGGTGGACTCGAGGTTCCAGCCGGCGAGGACCTCGTCGCTGGTGGCGTTGACCGCCTCGCGCGGAAGCCGCAAGGCCTCGCCGATGGTGCGGGCGAGGGCGGCACGGATGCCGGCCGGATAGCAGAAGCCGTTGCGGCCGTCGAGCACGAGGTCGCGGGTGGCACCCACGCGGTCGGAGGCGACCACCGGGGTGCCGCAGGCCAGTGCCTCGGCGACCGACACGCCCCAGCGCTCCTCGCGCGGGGCATGCACGAAGACGTCGGCGGCCCTGAAGAGTCCAGGCAGCTCGGGGTAGGGGACGTAGCCGACGAGCCGCACGCGTGGCAGTTGGCGTTCGGCGACGAACGCCTCGACCGCCGCGCGCTCGGGGCCGTCCCCGGCCAGCACGAGCCAGCGGTCGAGCGGCGCCGCCTCGACCCAGGCGTGCAGTAGGTCCCAGGGGGTCTCGCGCGGATGCAGCTTGGCGACGGCCAGCACGAGCGGCACGTCGGCAGGGATGCCGAGCCGGGCGCGGACGTCGCGTCGGTCTGCACCCGTCGGCTGGAGCCGCGCGCGCAGACCGTCGACGTCGACGGGATAGGGAAAGAGTCCTGTGCGCTCGACCGGGACGCCGAGCTGCCGGAGGTACTCGAGGGTGAGCGTACCAACCCCGAGAAAGAGCCGGAAGAGCCGCCGGACGCCGAGACGGAAGACAGCACGCTTCACCAGGCGACGCGCGCCCGTCCCCTCGTCGAAGAGCACCGAGTCGAGCCGCAGGGCGGTGGGCGAGCCGGCGCGGCGTGCCGCGGCGTTGGCCACCAGGTACGGCAAGCGGGTGTAGCCGTTGACGATGACGAGGTCGCGCCGGCCGGCGAGCTCGTGGCGCAGCCAGGCGAGCGTGCCGTCTCCGGGCGCGGCCGCGCAGTCGTAACCCACCAGCACGTCGGCACCCCAGCCGACGTTGCGACCGAGCTCCGGATCGAAGGCGGGCGCCGCCGCTCGCGGATCGGTGTAGAGCACGCGCAGCTCGTGCTGGCCGTCGCCGGCGGCATGGCGGAAGAGCGGCACGTCGAACTGGGTCGGCCGTTCGAGGACCACGGCGAGTCTCATGGCCGGGCTGCGACCTCGGGGTCTGCTGGCGACGGCGACGCATCGGCCGTCGCTGGGTTAGGACGGCGCCGGGCCAGCACGTCGAGGTAGGCGCGCTCGGTGGCGGCCGCCACGCGATCCCAGCGGTAGCTGCGGGCCACCGCTTCGCGGCCCTTCTGTCCCATCGCCCTGCGCACGGTGGGATTCGCCAGCAACCTGCCGATGGCGCGGCCCAGCGCCTCCGCCTCGCCGGGTGCCACCAACCCCGCGCCAGACCGGCGGATCTCGTCGGCGAGGCCCACCTCCGCAGTGACCACCACCGGCGTTCCGGCCGCCATCGCCTCGAGGGCCGAGTTGCCGAAGTTCTCCGAGTAGGAGGTGAGGGCGACGAGGGCGGCGCGGTGCAGCAGCGCCATGCGATCGGGGCCGTTGACGGCACCCAGGAAGCGCACCCGGTCGGCGACCTTCGCCTCGCGCGCCAGCGCCTCGAGCTGGGGCCGGATCCCTTCCTCGTCGCCCCCGGCGATGGCCAGCGTCGCCTGCGGTGCGCCCGGCAGGGCGGCGATCAGGCGATCGAGCCCTTTCTTCCAGCTCAGCCGGCCGAGAAACAGCACGAGGGGCTGGTGCGTCAGCGCGTCGGCCACCGAAGCGGAGAGCGGTGCGTCCTCGGAGTCGCTCTCCTCGTCGACGCCGTTGGGAAGCAGCACGACCGGTGGCAGCTCGAGGCCCATCTCGGCGGCGAGCTGCTGCGCCTCCTCGCCTTCGAGGCCGCTGGTGACGTGGAGTGCCGCGGCGTTGGCGAGCGTCTGCCGCTCGACCAGGCGGATCCACAGCGACTTGCGCAGGGTGCCGCGGCGCCGCAGCAGCTCCGAGACCAGCATGCCGCGCGGCGCCACGAAGTAGGGGACGCCGAGGTGCCGCGCGGCGCTCGCCGCGGCGGAGGTGGGCCACAAGAACACCGAGTGGAGGTGCACGAAGTCGAACGTGGCGACCTGGCGCTGCAGGGCGCTGCGTAGGTCGGGAGACCAGTAGAGGCGTCGCGGTCCCCGTACCTGGAAGTACCAGACGGCCACGCCGTCGCGATCGACCGGCTGCGACACGGGCACCTGGCCGCGGAGGTCGGTGTCGGTGGTGAACACCGTCACCTGGTGGCCGCGGGCGACGAGGGCGCGACAGAGGCCATGGACCGAACGGATCGGGCCGCCGTGCTGCCAGGCGGGCAGGTAGCTGGGGACGACGTGGAGGAGCTTCACGCGAGCGCGTCCTGTCGTGCCGCAGCGGTGTCGCCGACGACGGGGCTCGGCCCGCTGGCGAGTCCCTTCAACAGCGTCACGAGCCGGTGGTGATACGCCTCCCAGGTGGCGCCGGCCACCGACCGGCGAGCCGCCGCGCGCATACCACGCACGGTGCGAGCGTTGTCGACGCACCAGAACATCCGGCTCGCCAGGGCGGCGCTGTCGCCGACCGGGACGATCCAGCCGTTGCGCCCCTCCGCGACGAGATCCTTCGCTCCTACCATCTCCGATACCAGCACCGGCGTGCCCGAAGCGAGCGACTCCACGACCACCATGCCATAGGAGTCGTGCCGCGAGGGCAGCACGAGGCAGTCGGCACGGCGCAGCTCGCGGGCGAGCTCGGCCTGTGCGAGGGGTCCGCCGACCTCGACGCCGCGTGCTTCGAGCTGAGACAAGGGCACGTCGCCGGCCGGCCCGAACACTCGCAAGCGGGCGCTGGGAGACGCTTCGATCACTTTCTCGAAGGCGGCGAGCAGGAGGTCGAACCCCTTCCGCCGGATGCTGGCGCCGGCGAAGAGGAAGACGAAGGACCGCTCGTCGCGCGGCTCGAGCTCGGGGCCTTCCACGGCGGCGAAGAGCGCGGGGTCGGCGCCGAGGGGCAGCGCATGCACCCTCGCCGGCGCGACACCGGCTTGCAGGTAGGAGTCACGGGCGAGCTGCGAGACGGTCAGCACGTGGTCGGCGAGGGCGATCTCGGCGTCCTTGACGGCCGCCAGCCGGCGATGGAGGCCGGGTGGATCGAGTGTGGGCTGCATGCGATCCTGGGCCAGGTGGTGGATGGAAGGAGCGTCGAGCAGGGTGGTCATCCCGCGCCGCCTGGCCGCGCGGAAGGTGGCCAGTGCCGAGATCTCGCAGGCGATGATGGCATCCGCCTCGCTGCTCGCCAGGTGAAAGGCGGCCCAGCGGTCGAACAGGCGACAGGCGAGGAAGTCGACCTGCCGGGCGAGCGCCGGAGGAAGCCGATCGCCCAGCCGGCGCAGAGCGGGCGTCCAGGGCGCGCTGCGCACGAGCTCGTGCGGCAGGGGGAGCGGCGCGTAGCGGCGCCAGAGGCGCCGCGGGACCCAGCGCGAGTGCTCGGCAAGGCTGGGCACGCCGGCCCAGTAGCCGGCGAGCATGCCAGCGGCCGCCAGTCCGAGCGCAGCCTGATGCGAGTGCTGCCGCCCCGGATGGGTGATCAGGATCCGCGGAGGGCGCGACGACTCTGCCAATGCGCGTGCACGGGTTGGAGCTGGGGCGGCTGGTGGCGGGGAAGTCCCTCGGCTCGCGGCTGGCGAGCCGCCGCCCTCACGGCTTCCCGGTCGAGGCGGACCGCCAGCATCATGAGGCCGGCGAAAAACCAGAAGTAGACACCGCAGGTGACGTCGAAGACCGGCGTGCCCAGCACCTGGGCGGTGAAGAAGAGAAACGAGCCGATGGCCAGGGCGCGGTGGAAGCGCGTGTGCAGACGCTTGGCGTAGCCGAAGGCGAGGATGACCAGGGACAGGCGCGCGAGGTAGATGAGCACGAAGCCCACCGCCCCCAGCTCGAGCATCACCTTGCCCGGCTCGACCTCGACGAGCAGGCCGTGCAGCCAGCTGTAGGGGATGATGCTGGGGGCGAGCGCGGCCGCCGTCTGATGGGTCGAGCCGATGCCGAACCCGAAGACGCCTGCCTCTGGAAGCAACAAGTAGGGCGACATCAGCGGCGAGGTCAACCGCGACGAGGTATCGCTGCTCGCGGCGGCGCGGCCGATGAAGGCAGTGACCGCGTTGCCGGCCAGCGCCGCCATGAGGACGGCGAGGAAGCTGGCCGCGAGCACGGCCCTGCTGACCGTCAGACCGGCATCGCGCTCGCGCATCACCGCCAGGTACCAGTAGAAGGGGAACAGCAACGCCAGCATGAAGACCGGGCCGCGCGAGCCGGACATGAGCATTCCCAGGACGGTGAAGCCCAGGCAGAGGTAGAGCTTGCGATTGGGCTGGTAGCGCCAGCGGCTGGCGCCCAGCAGCGCCAGCAGCAAGATGGCGCTGGCGAGCAGGTACGAGGTGTAGCCGGTTATGAAGGGGAAGGTCGCCGTGACGCGGACGTGCTCCGAGCTGCCGAAGGTCGCCACGTAGCCTTCCTCGCTGCTGCGCGCGTAGGCGTTGAGCCCGCTGCTGGCCGGGCTGGCGAACTGCAGCAGGGCGAGCACCCCCACGGGGATGCCGAGCAGCACGTAGCGGCGGAGAAAGGCCACCACCTGCTCGTCGGAGTCGAAGCAGGCCGGCAGCAAGAACATCATCGGCACGTAGAGGAAGTAGGCCTTGAAGCCGGCGATCCCGACCAGCATGTTGGGCAGGTTGGGATTGAAGATCTCGAAGGCGCCCCAGGCGGCGCCGAGTGAGAGCAGGACGAGCAGGGCGGGCGAGACCGGCAGCCGGTAGCGCCGCGCCGCCTGGCTGCGGAAGTAGCCGACGTAGCAGCCCAGCAGGAGGATGTCCTTGGCGAAGTAGAGCAGCTGCTCCGCGCCCGGGAACACCCACTTGCGCAGGGCGCCCTCGAAGATCAGCAGCACCATGACGGCCTGGGTCGCCTTGCGCCAGCGACTGGTTGCCCAGGCGAAGGCGATGAAGACGGCACCGAGGATGAGCAGCTTCTGCATCGCTCAGCTCACGCGGAGGGCGGTGGCGGCGCCGGGCTTGTGGCGGGACCGCTGCGCCGCCAGCAGGGCTTCGAGGTAGCGCGCGGTGACCGCGGCGCTGGAGTGGTCGCGCAGGTGCTGGGCGGAGTCGCGGCGGTAGCGCTCGAGCGCGGCAGGGTCGCTGGCGAGCACCTCACCGAGGACGGCAGCGAGCTCGTCGGCGCTGCCGTTGCGGAAGGTCCTGCCGCAGGTCCCGATCGCCTCGGCGAGGCCCCCTCCGGCCGACCCGACGACGACGCAGCCGCAGGCGATCCCTTCCAGGGCGACGATGCCGAAGGGCTCGTCGTAGCGCGAAGGGACCACCAGGACCTGGTGTTCGTTCATCAGCCGCACTAGGGCCTCGTCGCGCGACAGGCCATGGAAGGTGACTTGGGAGTCGAGGCCGAGGCGCCGGGCCTGCTCCTCGAGGGCGGGTCGCTCCGGCCCTTCGCCGACGATGGCGAGCGCCGGCCTGACGCCCCGCGTGCCGAGGGTCGCCAGGGCTTCGAGGAGGATGTCCACCCCCTTGTCGGACACCAGCCGGCCGACGAACAGCAGCTCCTTGTGGCGGTCGATGCCGGGGACACGGCGGAAGAGCCGATCGCGATAGCTGTTGGGGATCACTATCGCGGGCGGTCCAATGTCATCGGCCATGGCCTGGCTGACGGCGATGGAGGCGGCGGCGTGGCGCACCACGCGTCGCTTGAGGCGGTCCTGCCAGGCCATACGACCGCCGGTCCGGCAGTACCAACTGTGGTGCGAGACCACCCAGGGGCGGCGGACCAGCAACAGCGGCCACAGCCCCTTGAGGCTGACGTTGGCCTGGAAGAAGACCTCGCACCAGCGGACCCAGCACAGCAGGGAGAACGGGCCCGGCCGGCGCACCACTCGGAACGGCACCGCCGCATCGGTGGTGCCCGGCGTCGTGGTGACCACCACCACCTCGTGGCCCGTGCGGGCAATCTCCTCGGCGAGATGCGCCACGTTGAGCTCGAGCCCGCCGATCCGCGGCAGGAAGGCGGGCGAGTATAGGAGCAGCTTCACTGGTGCAGCTTCACTGGAGCAACGACGCGTAGAGCGCCGCGTGTTGGGCGAGGGTGTGGCCCTGGTACCACTCGTGGGCCGAATCGGCGAGCGCCTGCCAGGTCTGCGGCTGCGCGGTGCGATCGGGATCCCACCAGTGTCCCTCCGGCCCGACGCCATTCGCGGACGGCCAGGAGCAGACCGGCACCAGCCGATGGGCGCAGTAGGCGGCGAAGACGGTGGACTTGGGGACGAAGGCGGCGGGATAAGCCACGAAGCCGGCCCGGCTGTCGCCGAGCAGGCCGCTCACCTCCGCCTCGGGCAGGTGGCCGAGGCGACGCACCGGCACGCTGCCTATGCTCGGCGGCGCCGCATCGCCCGGCCCGACATCGAGGACTGCCTCGATGCCCATCGCCAGACAGGCGCGAAGGATTGCCAGCGCGGTCCCGCGGTAGGCGCGCGCGCGCAGGCCGGCGCTGCCGAAGACGACCATCGCCGGCCGGCGCTGGTCCAGCGGCGCCGGCTCGGCGGGCTCGCCGACGGTCGAGAAGACCGGCAGCGTGCGGACGGGCTTCGTCGGCGCCCATTCGCGGAGGGCAGCCTCGTATCGCTCGAGGCTGGTCACCGCACCATCACTCAGCTCGCGAGTCCGCGCGGCGAGTCGCCGCTGCAGCGGCGAGAGCCAGAACGAGCTCTGCCAGGGGAGGCCGGTGGCGTAGAGCTCGTGGAAGGCGGTCAGCAGGCGGGACCGTGCTGCGGCTCCCCGCCAGGCTTCGAGACCATCGACGAGCCAGCGGGGGCAACCGCGACGCTCGTAGCCGTAGTTCGAGTAGTGAAGGAGGACCGGGTCATCACTGCTGCCGAGGCTGGCGGCGAGGAGCTCGGCCGCGCGCGCAGACAGCGTGCTCACCGCGGCTTCGCCGGCGGTCGAAGCTCCCGGGTCGCAGACCAGGAAGCGCGAAGGCAACCCCGTGTGCGCGACGAGCGCCTGTGCGAGCTTGCGGGCATGGCTAGCCACGCCGCTGTTCGGATCGAGGCTGGGAACGATCTGGAGGAGGTGGCTCACGGGTGCGATGCCGCCGTTGCGGTGGCGACTACCGAGGATTGCATCTCATAGGCGGCGAGGCAGCGGTCGGCGGCGCGGCCCCAGGTGAGCGCGGAAGCGCGTGCCCGCGCCCCGGCGCTGAGCCGCGACCAGAGGGCGGAATCGGCGGCCAGGCGGTCGAGGCCATGCAGGATGGCCGCGGCGTCGTTCGCCGGCACCAGCATCCCGCTCTGCCCGTCGATGACGATCTCTGGCAGGGGCCCGACGGCGCTGGCGATCACCGGGCAGCCACAGGCCATCGCTTCGAGCGGTGCCAGGCCGAAAAGCTCGTTCACCCCAGCCGAGCCCGCTGCATCGACCGGCGTCGGGTGCACGAGCGCCATGGCGCGCTGGAGGTAGCCCAGCACCTCGTCGTCGCTCAGCCCGTGGTGGAAGCGTACGTCCTTGCCACGCGCCAGCTCCCGCAGTCGGGTCAGGTAGTCGGCATCGGCCGCCGGACCGATGACGTGCAGCGTGGTGCCGGCCGGCAGGCCCGCGATGAGCACGTGCACGCCCTTGTGAGGCAGGAGGCGGCCGAGGAAGACCACCGACGCATCGTGCGTGGGCGCCGGTCGCATGGGGAAGCGGTCGAGGTCGACGCCGCCCTGGATGACCTGCTGCCTTTGGTTGCGGCCAGGCAGCTGCCGCGCGGCGTACTCGGAGATCGGCAGGTGAGCGGTGATCCAGCGCGACTGGTCGATCTGATATCCCGGGGTCCACCCGCCGCCACCGAGGTCGGAGACGAACACGCGGCTGCCCTGCAAGCGGCCCTGCAAGGCGGCGAGGAAGGTGGGGAGCACGAAGTACTGATGGCCGTGGATGACGTCGGCGCCACGGAGCTCGCCGAAGAGGCGGGGTGAGAACGGCGTCATCTTGTCGCGCGTCCAGCTACGCAGGATGACCCGCTCGAGCCGGGGAATGGGCCGCTCGCGGAAAGGCCGCGGCCCGAAGCTCACCAGCTTCACCGTCTCCACGTCGCCGTGGCGAGCCATCGCGCGGGCCAGCTCCTCGACGAAGCGCTCGCCGCCGCCGACGAACGACTCGGGCGCGAAGTAGGTGGGCGAGACGTGGACGATGCGCATGGCCTCAGCCCGCGGGCTCATCCGCGGTGTGGCGTACCGATGCGGTCCAGACGACCCACTGCGGCCGCAGGAAGCCGAGGGTGACGATGACCATCTGACCGGCTAGCGCCGCGGCGGCACTGGCGACGTTGAATCGGAGCACGCCGGCGCTGGTCGTCAGCGGCAAGATGCTCACGAGAGCCGCCTGCGCCGCCACCAGGCTCGCCATCGCCAGACCCTGCCACCGGGTCCAGGAGCGAGCGAGGTTGACCGCCACGAGGTAGCCGTCGAGGAGCACCAGCCCGGACCCGGCCACCACCAGCAGCAGCTCGCGATGCAGCCCCGCATAGTGCGGACCGAGCAGCCAGAGGAAGAGATCGGGAGCCCTGTAGGCAGCGAGCACGAGGCCGCTGGCGAGGGCCAGGTGCACGGCGCCGAACTGGAGGACGCGATGGCGATAGACCCGCTCGTCGTGGATGCGCGCCAGCCGCGGCATGAAGACGATGCCGGTGAGACCGGAGAAGATCCCCACCACCAGGCCCAGCCGGGTGAGGGCTCCCACCTCGGCGATATTGCGGGAGGCACCGAACGTCGCCGCGAGCCAGACCACCAGCGGGCCCTGGATGGCGAAGTAGAGCGCGCTCGGCAAGGTCGGCAGGAGATAGCGGAGGACGGCGCGGCGGTAGGGCGCGAGGTCGAAGGCGGCCGGCGCCTCGGCCACGCCATCCCGCGGTTGCTGCGCCAGCCAGGCTGTGTAGGCCGACGCCCCTGCGGCGGTCAGCACGCCCAGCCACGAGCGCAGGGCCGCCGAGGCGACCATCAGCACGGCGAGCAGCAGCCGCGTCGCCCCGCCGGCGAGATCGGCGCGGTAGGACTGCGCGTAGCGATCGTGCAGCCGCAAGGTGAGCTGCCGCACGGCGGCAACGATCTGGAAGCCGACGGCGGGAATGACGGCGGCGGTGACCAGGGCGATGTCGAGCGGCCGGAACCCTTTGGCGTGCGCCGCCGCCGGCAGCGCCACCGCCACCACCAACGCCCCGGCGACGAAGGCGATCCGGCGCAGCGACAGCACCGCCGCCAGATAGCGTCCAAAGTCCTCCCCTTCCTTCGCCGCCCGGTGGTAGAAGTGCACCAACGACGTCGTGCTTCCCAGGTCGGTGGCGAAGGCGAAGAAGGTGATCACCGAGGTGGCCAGCGTGTAGAGCGCGAACTCCTGCACCGGCATCGTGCGGATGAAGAGGATGCCGGCGGCGATGCCGAGGAGCTGGGTGACGGTCTGCGTGCCGAAGTAGGCGGAGAGGATGCCGGTCCAGGCGCGCAGTCGGCGACGCAGGAGCGCGCCGGCGACCGACGTGGCCTGTCCAGCAGCTCCGGCGTTGGCGGCCGCCGCCGGCGCCAGCGTGACCGGAGGTAGTGCCAGTGGCACGGCCTCGCCGGTCGCGGCGATCGCGACGGCCGCCGCCAGCGCCGAAGAGGCGGCTGCGTCGTCGCGCTCGCGCATCGTCAGCCCACCGCCAACGGCTCGGCCGGTGCGGTCATCGCCTTCTCGACCGGCAGCTCCACGCCGTGCTCGCGCAGCACCCGCATGGCCAGCAACCGCGACCGCGCACCGTGCGACATCCCCGCCGCCCGCGGCTCCAGCGCCTCGGCGATGGGCACATAGAAGCCGGTCTTCTTGCGCTCGAACAGCTCCGGCGGCAGCTCGCGAGCCGCGGCGCACACGGCCGCCGCCTTGCCCTCCAACCGTGCCGGCGCGAACGCGGCGTGCGCGGCGTGGGCGCGCAGGACGGGGTCGACGAGCGGCACGCGCAGCTCCACCGACCAGGCCATGGCGGCCCAGTCGGAGTCGCGCAGGAGCTGGTGGCGCAGGTAGCGGTTGGTCTCGAGGCGGTGGACGGCGAGCCAACGGTCCCCCCGCTTGACGGCGCCAGCCGCCGGCGCCGGCTCCTCGAGGGCCGCCGCGGCGTCGGCGATGACGTCGTAGCGAGCCAGTGCCGCGTGGGCGGTGTCGGCGCCGAGCAGGCGGGGCAGCTCTTCGGGCAGGAAGAGCCCGCGCCGCAGGTAGTACGCCCCTGGCAAGGTGCCGCCGTAACGCAGCAGGCCGGCAGCTTTGGGGCGCGGCCGCCTGGCGAGCCTAGCGACGGCGCTCCAGGCGCCGGCGAGGCCGGGCACCCGGCGCGCGGCGGCGACCAGCCGCTGCAACCGCGGCACGTCGTGGAACGACGGGTAGCCGCCGAACAGCTCGTCACCGCCGAGGCCGGAGAGCACGACCTTGAAGCCCGCCTCGTGGGCCGCGCGGGCGATGACGAAGGTGTTGAAGCCGTCGATGCTCGGCTGGTCCATGGCGGCGAGGGCGGCCGGCCACAGGGTGCGCAGGTCGTCCGCCGGCACCTCGAGCTCGCGATGGCGAGTGCCGAGCGCCGCCGCCACGCGAGCGGCCAGCGGGCCCTCGTCGGCGCGCTTGCCGCGCAGGGCGGGGAAGCGCACGGTGAGGGTGGAGAGCTCGGGGAGGTGGCGCCGCGCCAGCGCCGCGATGAGGCCCGAGTCGAGGCCGGCGGAGAGGAAGACGGCGACCGGAACGTCGGAGACGAGGTGCGCGGCGACCGAGTCGGCGAGGGCGTCGGCGAGGGAGGCGACGCTCTCCCGCTCGCCAGCGTAGTCGTGACGATCGGGGCGGTAGTGGCGCACCGGCTCGCTGAGGCGGCCGTTCTCGACCAGCAGGTAGTGGCCGGCTGGTAGCTGGCGGATCGACTGCCGCAGAGTGAGCGGCTCGGGGACGGAGCCCCAGAGCAGGAAGCCGGCGACGGCGGCGAGGTCGAGCTGGGCGGAGATGCCGCCACCGGCGACCAGCGACTTGACCTGTGAGGCGAAGCGCAGCACGCCACCCTCGGTGGCGTAGTAGAGCGGCTTGATGCCGAAAGAGTCGCGGGCGAGCAGGAGGGTCTTCGCCACGTCGTCCCAGAGGGCGAAGGCATACATGCCGCGCAGGCGCGGCAGCATGGCGGCACCTTCGCGGGCGTAGAGCGCCAACACGACCTCGGTATCGCTGTCGGTGACGAAGCGCACGCCGTGGGCGCGCAGCTCGGCGCGCAGGGCGTGGAAGTTGTAGATCTCGCCGTTGAAGGTGAGGTGGTAGCGGCCGCGGGCAAAGGCCATCGGCTGGGCGCCGGCGGGGGAGAGGTCGAGGATGGCGAGGCGGTTGTGAGCGAGGGCGACGCGACGGTCGGCGCTCTCCCACAGGCCGGCACCGTCGGGGCCGCGCCGCGCCTGGTGCTCGCGCGTGCGCAGCACGGCCTCGCGGTCGAGGGGCGGCGAGGCGGGAGTGAGGCGCACGGCGCCGTTGATGCCGCACATGGTCAGGGCTCGCGCGCGGGCAGCGGGCGGGCGCGGCGGAGCGCCCTGCTGCCCGCGGGTTGTTGGGCACTGGCGACCAGCGCGTCGAGGTGGGGACGCAAGGACGCCGCGAAGCGCGCCGGCCGGAACTCGCCCTGCCACCGCGCGCGGCCGGCCGCCCCCATGGCCGCCGCCCGCGCCGGGCCGGCGAGGAGCTCGGCGATCGCGGCGGCCAGCGGCTCGACGCCGGCGCCGATCAGCCGGCCGGTCTCGCCGTCGACGACGATCTCCGCCGCCGCCGAGTCCTGGCGGGCGATGCACGGCTTGCCGGCCCGCATGGCCTCGAGGTAGACGAAGCCGAAGCCCTCGCCGTCGCTGGGCATGGCGAAGAGATTGCAGCGCTCGTAGAGGGCGGCGAGGGTGGCGTCGTCGACGAAGCCGGTGAAGCGGACGCGGCCGGCGATGCCGAGAGCGCGGGCGCGCTCCTCGAGACGAGGGCGATCGGCACCTTCGCCGACGACGGCGAGCTTGAGGTGGGCGTACCGCGGCGCCAGCGCGGCGAGGGCGGCGAGCAGCTCGTCGTGCCCCTTGTAGCGCTCACCGGGAGCCAGGCGGCCGACGATGAGCAGGAAGCGATCGCCGAGGTCGCGGAGCAGCGTGTCGTCGGGCGCGCCGTCGGCTGGCGCGGCCTCGCCGAGCGCCAGGTGAAGGGGCTCGACCGGCGGCGCGTGGGGGTTGTGGCGCCGCAGGCGCTCGATGGTGTACGCCGAACAGGCGAGGCGAGTGGCGGCGCCATCGAGGGCGCGGCGGCGACTGCCGTGCAGCGGCCGCCAGCACTCGAGGCCGTAGAGGTAGAGCAGGTAGCGGGCCCGCAGCCGCGCCGGCAGCACGCCCTGGATGCGCGCCACGCCGAGGAAGTCGTAGACCTGGTGGCCGTAGCCTTCGAGCAGCTGGGCGCTCCAGAGGGCGCGGGCGAGGGCGTTGCGGTTGCCGGCGAAGGCCTCGCCATCGACGCCCTGGAGGAGGTCCTCCTCGCCGCCGAGAGTGAGCAGTCGCAGGCTAGCGCCGCGCCCGGCCGCCCACTGGCGGGTGGCGTCGAGCAGGAGCCGGCCGGCCTTGGCGATGCCGCCGCTCCGCGGCGAGAGGCCGGCGGAGACGAAGAGCAGGCGACTCGCCCGTGCGGGCTCCGCCCCTTTGGGTGTCCGGACACCTTGGAAGATGGCCATCAGAAGCTGGTCTGCTCTGCTCTGCGTGTCGCCGGACGCCGCCGTCCGGTCAGCAACGACCAGCGGGCGCACGCGATGCGCCCTGCCGGTTGATCGACGATCGTTCGCTCCACGGTCGCTCCACCTTGCGCAGCGCCGCCGGCGCCAGGGCGTCGCGAGCGATCTCCGCCGCCACCGACTGGCGCAGCAGCGTGATGGAGACGATCAAGCGGTATTTGCCCTTCTCGCGCAGCACCACGCCGTAGTAGCCGCGCAGCGCGCCGTGGGTGACCTCCACCTCGTCGCCGGGACCGAGATAGGGGTGTGGCACGAGCGGCTCGCCGGTGAGCTGCAGCAGCCAGAGCGAGCGCAGCTCGGTGACCAGCTGCGCCGGCTCCGGTGCCTCGATGAGCTTGAAGATGACGTTGCTGCGCAGCGCCGTCAGGCGGTCATGGAGGTTGCCGCGGAAGAAGACGTAGCCAGGGAAGAGGGGGACGTGCGAGACGCGCCAGCGGTCCCCGGCGCGGAGCCTGTGCTCGCGCTGCGGGAGGTAGTAAGGCACCTCCGACTGCAGCAAGTGGCGAGCGAGCATCTTCTCGTGCCGCGAGCGGGTGTAGGCGACCCACCAGCGGTCCCCGTCGCGGGCGGCGCCCGGCGTGTCGCCCCCGTCCATGGCGTCCAGGGTGGCGGGCGCATGGAGGACTCGCGGCGACGGGACCAAGGCAGCGGCCGGCTCGACAGCGGCCGGCTCGACGAGGCCGTCGCCTTGCCCGCCACCCGGGTCGCCGAAGAGGTCCGGCGGCCAGATCTCCGGCTCGCGTTTGAGTAGGGGCACTTCGCTCCGCTCGCTTCCGGGTTTCTTGCCGTTGCGCCGCCGCTGGGGCCGGTCGCCTCATTGTAGCAGCCGGGCAGCCCAAGCACTGACCGGTCAGCGGTTTGCGTTGCCCAGGCCGCTCGATGGCCGCCCGGATCTGGTGCTGTCGCCTTCCGTCAGTGAAACTGCGGCAGGGACGCCGACATTCCCCCGCCCGCCGGGGCCTCCGGAGTGACTCCGGAGTGATCAGGTGGCGACCGCTGCTGCGCCTACAGGTAGCCGTGGGCTTCGAGGTGGCGCAGCACGGCCTGGGCCGCCTCGAGGGGGGTAAGGGTCGCGGTGTCGACCACCACCTCGGCGTCCGCCGGCGCCTCGTAGGGGTCGGAGATGCCCGTGAAGGCAGGGATGAGCCCGGCGCGGGCCCGGGCGTAGAGGCCCTTGGCGTCGCGCTGCTCGCAGACCTCGAGGGGGGTCGCCACGTGCACCAGCACGAAGCCGCCGAGCGGCGCGATGAGCTCGCGCACCTCGCGCCGCACCTGGTCGTAGGGGGCG
>DASYUP010000268.1:0-9054 GCA_036001185.1 Thermoanaerobaculia bacterium | reverse complement strand
AACCCCATCACCCCGGCCGAGGCGGCGGCCGCCACCGCCGCCCTCGGCATCCTCGAGGGGCCGTGGGGCCGGGCGCTGCTCGCCCACCTGCGCGAGATGACCGAGCGCTTCGAGCAGGGGCTGGTGCGGCTGGGCTTCGAGACCATCCCCGGCCCCCACCCGGTGGTTCCCCTGATGGTGCGCGACACCGCTCGCACCTCGGCGCTGGTGCGCCACCTCAAGGAGAACGGCATCCTCGCCACCGGCCTCAACTACCCGGTGGTTCCCAAGGGGGACGAGGAGATCCGCTTCCAGGTCAACGCCGACCACACGGCTGCCGACATCGACCAGGCGCTGGCGGTGTTGGCGAGCTTCCGGGGCTGAGGCGTCGAGGGCCCTCGTCGAAGGCGTCGAGGCCCCTCGTCGCTGCGCTCCTCGGGGTTGAGCCCGCCGCGCGCACGGTCGTGCGCGCTCTGGGCTCAACGATCGCGCAGCGTGGTGTCGACGGCGCTCAGGCCGCGCGTGGCGGCCTGGAAGTACGACTCCCACCTGGTGCGGAAGCGCTCGATCTTGTCGAGGGAGGCCTGCGACGCCGTCTGCCCGGCCGGCTCGACGAGCACGAAGGCCATGTTGAAGCTGTGCGGCGACTGCGCGCTCGCCGGCACGCGGGGCCCGATCTGCCGGATGATGTCGTCGACGGTCAGATCGACGCGCTGGCCCGTGAGCTGGGCACCGATCTCCGGCGCGTGCCCCGGCGCCACGCCGGAGCCCTTGACGTAGAAGAGCGGACCCACCTCGCCCGGCGCCAGCAGACCCATGCTGTACATATCGAGATCGCTGAAGCGCGAGGTGGCGTCTACCGTGCGGAAGACACCGCCGCCGAGGTCGAGGATGTCGTTGCCCTCCATGTCGGAGGCGTCGGAATCGAAGGCATAGCTCCAGTGCGCAAAGGAGCGGCCGAGCAGCGGGTAGTCGTTGCCGTCCTTATAAGGCAGGAAGGCGCCCCAGCGATGGCCGGCCTCCTGGCCGAGGACGTCCATCGTCGTGTTGGTGCCCAGGAACTCGCTGTCGGGATTGTCCGGGTAGCGCCGCGCGCCGTTGAGCGAGCCCATCTGCACGAAGCTGCGCAGCCGGCCATGGCTGCCGGCGGCCAGGCTGTCGTCGAAGATCTGCTCGCCGATCCCCTTGACCTCGTTCTTCAGCGAGAACTCGTAGGCAAAGGCACCGACGCCGAGGCTGTAGTCGAAGTCGAGCCAGACGATGAGGTGGTCGTAGTCGTCGGCGAAGCGGCGGAAGAACGACTGCGCGACGGCCAAGTCGTCGAGACCGGAATCGGTGGTGAAGCGCTCGGCGATGGCGTTGGTCACCGTGAGCGGCAGCTGCGTCTGGTAGTCGACGAGGTCGAGGGCGCCGGCACCGCCGGGCGACACGCCGACGATCGCCTCGGGCGTAGGCAGGTCACCGTAGGCGAAGGTGACGCGACCCGTCTTCTCGAGGGTCACCTGGAAGTTGTTGTACTCGGTGACCGGGCTGGTGCTGTAGGCCGGCACGTCGACCCACGTGAAGCGCACCGCCGTCTTGCTGGCACTGACGAAGATGCCGCCGCCCGGCGCCGCGGTCTCCGGGTTGAGGTCGCTGAAGAACGGGGCGATGCGCGGCGGGCCGTTGAGCAGCCGCTGCAAGCCGCGCTCGGTAGAGGCATCGTCGCCGGCACCGAAGGTCAAGTTGCCGTCGGAGTTGAGGTACACCCCGGTGTAGCTCTTGCCGAAGAAGGTGAACTTGAAGCCCTTGGGGAACTTGAAGAAGAGGGTCGAGTCGTCGGTGAGGGCGAGTGGCGGCCCGGAGACGGGAAAGAGGGTGCCCGCGACGGCGGCGACCTTCAGCCCCTTGCCCTGCCGCGTGAACTGCAGGCCGGTACCGCCGAGATCGACCGGGTTGGGCTGGCGGAAGAGGTCGCCTCCGTCGGTGACGATGGCGATCTCGCCGTGCCGGTCGGCCTCCTTGGCGGTGCCGAGGGCCTTGCCGTTGCCGTCGGCACCTTCCACTGGATTGACGATGTGGTCGTGCTGATGCTCGTCATGGACGCCCAGCGCCACCGCCAGGCTCGAGCGAGTGGTGCCGCACCAGTGGTCGGGATCGCCGCTGGACTTGGCGAGCAGCGGCGTGGCGGAGGCCAGCAGAACCACAACCAGAGCCACAACCACAAACAGGCCGGTGGGTCGCGTCGCGCGCATCGGGGGTTTCCTCAGAAAGAGAACGTTGGCTTCTCGGGGAACAAGGGTGGGACAGGCGAAGCTACCGCCGAGCATAGCAGCCCCGACAGTGCACGGGGTGCGCCATCCCCAGCTTAGAGGGGTGCAGCGCCGGAGATCCTTCGCTGCGCGCGGCGGCTCGCCGATACGATACGGCCGCCATCCCACCCCGATGACGCACGACGAGTCCCCTCCCGGCCGCTACCGGCAGCTGGCACTGGTGGCCGCGGCCGAGCTGCTCGGCATGTCGCTCTGGTTCACCGCCAGCGCCGTGGCCGAGCCGTTGCGCCTGCGCTGGGGCATGACGCCGGGCGCCGCGGCCTGGCTGACGACGGCGGTGCAGCTCGGCTTCGTCGCCGGCACGGCCCTCGCCGCGCTCGGGAACCTCGCCGATCTCGTGCCCGAGCGGTGGCTGTTCGCCGTCGCGGCGCTCGCGGCCGCCGGAACCAACGCAGCGTTGCTCCTCGCACCGGGTGTCGAGACCGCGCTGCTCGCGCGCTTCGCCACCGGCCTGCTGCTCGCCGGGGTCTATCCGCCGGCGATGAAGATGGTGGCCACCTGGTTCCGGCGTCGCCGCGGCCTGGCCATCGGCACGGTGGTGGGAGCGCTGACGGTGGGCAAGGCTACGCCCTACCTGGTGAAGGCGCTGCGCGGCACCTCGGTCGAGGCGGTGGTGCTGACCGCCTCGGCGGGTGCGGTGCTGGCGGCGGGGCTGGTGGCGACGTCCTATCGACCGGGTCCCTTCGCCTTCCCGCGGCGACGCTTCTCCTGGCGGCTGGTGGGCACGCTGCTGCGCCACCGCGAGACGACCCTGGCCATCGGCGGCTACCTCGGCCACATGTGGGAGCTGTACGCCATGTGGGCCTGGGTCCCCGCTTTCCTCGCTGCCTCGCTTGCGGCGCGTGGCGTTCCGGCTCACCCGGCCGCCGACTGGCTGGCGTTCGGCGCCATCGCCGCCGGCGGCGCCGGCTGTCTGTGGGGCGGCTGGGCGGCCGACCGCGAGGGCCGCGAGCGAGTGGTGCAGCAGGCGCTCGCCGTTTCCGGGCTCTGCTGCCTGGCGGTGGGCTTCGCCTGGGGCGCGCCGCCGTGGGCGCTCGCCGCCGTCACCTGGATCTGGGGCTTCTTCGTCGTCGCCGACTCGGCGCAGTTCTCCGCCCTCGTCACCGAGGTGTCGCCGCAGGATGCGGTGGGCACCGCGCTGACGCTGCAGACCTCGCTCGGCTTCCTGCTCACCATGGTCACCCTGCAGCTCGTGCCGGCACTTGCCGGCGCGGTGAGCTGGCGGTGGGCGTTTCCGCTGCTGGCGCTGGGGCCGGCGGTGGGGATCGCGGCGATGCGACGGCTGGCGACGATGCGGCGAGGAAGAGGGTAGCCCCTCAGCGGCCGACGACCGACAGCCGCGTACGCCCGTCGGCCAGCGGCGCCCACGCCAGCACCTCGAGAACGCCGTCGCCGTCGAGGTCGGCGAGCCCCCAGCCGGTCTGCCGCTCCAGCTCGGTGCGACTGACCTCGCCACCACCGGTGCCGACCTTCACCGTGACCTCGTGCTGCGGCGCGCCGGCGTCAGGCGGCGCGGGCAGGTCGGCGAGGGGAACCGCCGCCCCGCTGGGCAGCCCGAAGCGTCCGCCGCCCGCCACCACCGACAGCTTCGCGCCGGCGCGGATCACCAGGTCGGGGCGGCCGTCGCCGGTGACGTCGCCATAGCGCCACTCCCCGCCACCGACGGCGACGCTGGCCGTCGCCGGGTCCGCCGTCAGCCGGCCGTCGCCGCGCGTGCGGTAGGCGGTGATGGCGACGCTCTTCTCGGTCAGCCCCTCGGCGCCGACCAGCACCAGGTCGCTGCGCCCGTCGCCGTCGACGTCGGCGGCGAGGATCTGCATCTCCTGCCAGGCGCGGCCCGGAAGCTCGCCGGCGAGCAGCGGCCCGCGCGGCGCACCGCCTTCGCCGGCCACCAGCGCGAAGACCCGCAGCCGCTTCTTGCTGGCGATGCCGAGGCCGTGGAAGGCCCCCACCACCAGCAGCGGCCGGTCGCCGAGCGCCACCACCGCCGACTCGGCGATGTGCTCCGGCTCGGGCAGGCGCGACAGCACGTCGACCCTCTCGCCATGTGCCCCCAGCAGAGCGCTGCGCAGCAGGCGCCCCTCCTGCTCGGGGCCAGCGACCAGCCAGTTGCCGACGAACGACAGCGACGGCGAGCGCAGCGCGACGCCCCAGCTCTCGCGCTCGGCCTTGACCGGCAGGCGATGCGTCGCCACCGTACGCAGGCCGCCCTCTCCCGGCGTCACCACCAGCGCCTGCCCGACGCTCGCCAGGGCGAGGAAGGGCGGAGCGCCGGTGGCGATTCGCCCGTCGGGAATCTCGGCCACCAGCGCGCCGCCCACCTCGCTCGGCGCCGCCGTGGCGGCAGCCTGCGGATCGATCGCCAGCAGCCGGCCGCGGCCGCCGAGCCACGGGCCGCCGCCCGCCCCCTGCGGAGCCGGCACCAAGGCATCGAGCGCGGCGGGCAATCCCTCCACGAGCGTGCGCATCGCGCGCTCGCGCCAGCGCAGCTCGAGCAGCGTGCGCGGGGCCTTGGAATCCGGCGCCACCAGCAGCCAGGCACCGCCGCTGCCGGCGGCCACCCGCAGCCAGTGGCCGGGGAGCAGGAAGTCCTGGCGCTGCGCCGCCGCCACCGGCGTGCCCGCGACGGCGGCGAGCAAGGCGAGCACGGCGGCACGGCGCTGCTGGCGAGGCGCGCTCATCGCTCGCCACCGCTGAGATAGACGTCGAGGCGCGCCGGTGGCGTCACTCCCGGCTCGGGGGCTTCTCCGGGCGCCACCACCATGAGGTCGGCGCGGCCGTCGCCGTCGAGATCCCCCACCCGGACCAGGTCGAGGTGGGCGGGCTCCTCGCGCAGCTTCAAGGTCAGGTCGGGGGCGCTGGGGAATCGGCAGCCGGCGGCGCCACGATGGATGCTGACGTCCCGCCCGTGGCCGAGCTGCACGAAGTCGACGCGATGGTCGCCGTCGAAGTCGCCGGCGAACGACGGCAGGCTGTGCACCTCGAGGTCGCTGAGCTCGACGCGGAACTTGCCCGAGAGGTCGAGACCACCGACCGGGGCGAAGCCGCCGTCGGCCCGCTGGCACCAGACGTGGAACGACATCGGCAGCGCTACGTGGCCGAGGGCGAGGCCGCCCAGCAGCCGGGGGATCGAGATGCCGAGCTCGATGCTGACGAGATCGAGCCGGCCGTCGCCATCGAGGTCGCGGAAGCCGGCGGGCAGCCGGAACTTCGACTCCGAGCCGAGGTCGAAAACGTAGCCCTCGATGGGGAACGTCGCCGCCGGCGTCGCCGCCGGCCCGAGGTCGCCGGCGGTGTGGAAGATGCGCAGCGTCCCACGCGGCAGCTCGGCGTCGCGGATGTCCTCCCGCATGCCGGCATCGTCGCCCGGCTCGTGGTGCTCGTCGGTGACCACCTCGGCCCGGCCGTCGCCGTCGAGGTCGCCGTAGTAGACCGGCACGGGCGGTGCCGGCGGCGCGTTCTCGCCCTCGCGCCGGCGCGGCTGCGGGCGTGGCTCGGGCGGCGCCGGCAGCGGCGCGATAGCGGCGGCGAAGCGCCCACCGCCCTGGTTCACCGCCACCCAGGGGTGCTGCCAGTCGTGGTCGGGGTCGCGGAAGACGAGGTCTGGCTTGCCGTCGCCGCTCACGTCGCGCACTTCCGGCAACGGGTAGCGTAGGGTGAGCGGGCTCGACGGCGGGTCGATCGCCGGCAGCGCGACCCGCGACAGCGGCTCGCCCCACGGCCCCTCGCCGGCGACGCGGTAGACGTCGAGCCCCTGCGGCGAGGGGAAGAGCAGCTCGGCGCGCCCGTCGCCGTCGAGGTCGGCCAGCAGGTCGAGGCCGGAGAGGAAGACCCCCGTGCCGGCCAGCCGCGAGGCCGCCTGCAGGCGCGGCGCCAGGACCAGCGCTCCGTCGCGCAGGACCACCTCGTCCACCCCCTGGTCGGTGAGCGCCAGCACCTCGGCCGGCGGCGAGGCCACCAGCAGCGCGTGGACCTCGAGCGGCAGCGGCAGCGGCTCGGCGCCGCGGCGGTAGCCCCCCTGGGTGTCGCCGCGCAGCCACCAGAGCTCGCGGTGGTCGAGCAGCGCCGGCACGATGGTCATCATCGCCACCATCTCCCCGACCTCGCTCATCTCGGTGCGCTCCTCCTCCACCTTCTGGTCCCACTTGGTGTAGACCAGCAGCACCAGGAGATCGCGCACCCCGTCGTGGTCGAGGTCGGCGGAGACCACCGTCGCCGGCGAGGCCGGAACGTCGAGCGAGAGCTCGCGCAGGCGCAGCCGCTCGCCGCGCGCTGGCGCGGTTGCCAGGAGCAGGGCGAGCAGGATCGTTGCCGCGGGGGCGAGTCGACGTCGGGGCTGCATCATCCCCCACGATACGCAGGTCACCCGCCGAGATTAACCGCGACTCGCGAACGCCGCGGCGCGCCGTGAGGGCGGCCCCCGCCGGCGGCTGCTCTCCTGCCGCGGGCCGGTGGCCTCGGCTCAAGCCGGCTGCAAGACCTGTAGGATTCGCGGGCGAGGTGACCATGAAATCGATCCGCGCCACGCGCCGCCACGCCATGCTCTGCGCCACGTTCCTCCTCCCCCTCGTCGCCGGCGCCGCCGCGGCCGCCCAGAAACCGCCTGCCGCGTGCCCGCTCCTCCAGTCGAGCGAGATCGACCGCCTGGTGGGAACGAAGGTCGGCGAGTCCCACGAGACCGACATGGTGATCCCCAGCGGCCCGAGCAAGGGAGAGACCATGACCGGCTGCATGTGGGGAATCGGCGAGCGCGGGATGGTCAGCATCTTCGTCATCCGCGCCCCGTCCAAGGAGCAGCGCGACGCCGCCCTGGCCAAGTTCCATCAGGGAACCGAGGCGCTGAAGGCCCGGGGCTGGACGGGCGAGAGCAAGGACATCGGCGGCGCCAGGTGCGGCACGCTGGTGCCGCCGCCCAAGGAGAGCGAGAGCCAGGCCGTGGCGGTGGGTTGCATGGGCGAGGCGAAGGGCATGGCGCTGTCGGTCAGCTCGATGATCCTCCACACGAGCGTGCCGCCGGAGAAGATCAAGGCGCTCTTCGACGCGGCCGTCGCGCGGCTGCCGTAGCCCCCGACAGACGAAGGCCGGCGGCCCCTGCCGCCGGCCCTCTGCCGCCTTGCCGACCGGCCGGAGACGTGGCCGGCGGCGACCGCCTACTTGCCGTTGCCGCTGCTAGCCGCCCCCGGGCTCCCCTGCCCTTGCAGGAAGCGGGCGAGGAAGGCTTCGCCGAGGCCGCCGCCGCCGCCCACCGCGATGTCGGGCACCAGCTTCATGTTGTGCTCCGAGAGCGTAGTGGCGAGCTGCATGGCGGTGTAACCGCCGGCACCCAGGGCCTCGACGCCCAGCCCGTAGGCCTCGGCGCGGGCGGCGCCGACGGCCCGGGTGGCTTCCGCCTCGGCGGCGGCGCGCAGCCGCACCGCGGCCGCCTCACCCTTGGCCGACTCGGCGTGCGCCGTCGCCTGGCGCTCGGCGATGCGCACCTGCTGCTCGCTGCGCACCACGTCCGCCTGCAGGTTCGCCACCGCCGTCTCACGCTCGAGCTCCTGGCGCCGCACCTGCGCCTCCCGCTGCGCCTCGAAGGTGGCGCGCAGCTCGTCAGCGATCTTGCGGTCGGTCTGCGTCTTCATCAGCTCGGCCGGCGGCACGATGTCGCCGATCAGGGTGTCGATGCACTCGACGTCGTAGGCCTCGACCGCCGCCTTGATCGCCTCGAAGGCCTGGCGCTGGCGCTCGCTCCTGGCGGAAAGGAACTCCAGCACCGTCACCTCCTGCGCCGAGTTGCGGAAGTAGTTGGCCACCGTCGGCTGCAACACGTGGTCGACGAGGTTCTGCATCGAGCCGACGCGTGAGATCACGCGAGGGGCGTTGCGCATGCCGATGTGGATGATCTGCGACACGTCGAGCGAGAAGGCGAAGCCGTCCTTGCTGCGCACGGTGATCGGGCACAGCCGCTGATCGTACTGGTGCGCCTCGGTGCGCTGCGCCCAGTTGAGGACGATGTTGGTGGTGGGCACCAGCTCGACCTTCATCACCCGCGCGTTGAGCGGATGCTTGCCCGGCAGCAGCGGCTCGATCCAGACGCCCTTGCGGCCGCGGTCGACGAGGTCGCCGTGGGTGAAGGCGTCGCCCGAGAGGTCGACGTGCTCATCGCCCACGTAGGACACCACCACGCCGACGTAGCCGATGGGGATCTCGGTCATGGGGATGAGCTCGACGGCGACGAACCAGGGGTTGAGGTTCCACGAGCCGGCGAGGAGCACGTCCTCCTGCAGGCCGCGGCAGCCGCCAGCGTCGACGAACTTCTGCCCCGACTGGAAGCTGTCGTGCCCGGCCACCGGCGGGCCGGCGAGGTCGCCGGCGGGGATGGGACGGCCGTCGAGGACGGTGACGATTCCCACCTTGTCGGCCGGCACGCGCTGCACCTGCAGCTGCGCCGGATCGAGGTCGCGCTGGCGGGCGTTCCGCGTCGTCATCACCTCGAACAGCGCCGGGTTGATGCGGTAGCTGCCGGCGGTGAGGAAAGCGACCTGACGGCCCCGCTCGCCGCCGCGGCGGAGGAAGCCCTCGGCGTCCTGGAAGCGGTCGCAGGGAACGTCCTTGGCGAGGATGTGGCCGGCCGGCACCGGCGCCCCATCGATAGCCTTGACGAGGGCGATCTCGCCGGCCGGCACCTCGACAAGCGGCACCCGCACCACCTTGTAGCGCCAGCGCCAGAGCCCGAGGTGCCAGCCGGGAGCGAGCAGCCGCGCCTGGTAACCGGCCTCGC
>DASYUP010000267.1:0-6743 GCA_036001185.1 Thermoanaerobaculia bacterium | reverse complement strand
CTCCAGTGCAAGCAATCGATCCCAACCGGGCGGGCGCCGCCCGCCGTGAAGAGGTGAGCAGATGAGCGTCACACCCCAGATGGTCAAGGAGCTTCGCGAGCGCACCGGCGCCGGCATGATGGACTGCAAGAACGCCCTCCTCGAGGCCAACGGCGAGATGGAGCAGGCGATCGACGTGCTGCGCAAGAAGGGGCTGGCGAGCGCCGCCAAGAAGGCCGGCCGGGTCACCGCCGAGGGGGCGGTGGGCTCCTACATCCACGCCGGCGGCAAGATCGGCGTGCTCGTCGAGATCAACTGCGAGACCGACTTCGTCGCTCGCACCGACCAGTTCCAGGAGCTGGTGCGGGACATCGCCATGCACATCGCCGCCGCCGACCCGCGCTTCGTGCGCCGCGAGGAGGTGACCGCGGAGGTGCTCCTTCGCGAGCGCGCCGTGCAGCGCGAGCGCACCCTCGCCGAGGGCAAGCCCGAGAAGGTGGTCGACAAGATCGTCGAGGGGCGGATGGAGAAGTTCTTCGCCGAGACGGTGTTGCTCGAGCAGCCGTTCGTCAAGGACCCTGACAAGACGGTCGGCAACCTGATCACCGAGAAGGTCTCCAAGATCGGCGAGAACATCCAGGTGCGCCGCTTCGCCCGCTTCAAGCTGGGCGAGGGGATCGAGAAGCGGGCGATGGACTTCGCCGCTGAGGTGGCGGCCCAGGTGGGATCCGCGGGCTGACGGTGACGATCCTGGCCGACAAGCCGGCATACAAACGCGTCCTGCTGAAGCTCTCGGGCGAGGCCCTCATGGGGTCGCAGCCCTTCGGCATCGACGAGCGCGTGGTGGCGGTGATCGCCGACGAGGTGCGCGAGGTGTGGTCGATGGGGGTGCAGATCGCCATCGTCATCGGCGGCGGCAACATCATTCGCGGCCTCGCCGCCAGTCACCGCGGCATCGAGCGGGTGACCGGCGACTACATGGGCATGCTGGCGACGGTCATCAACGCCCTGGCGCTGCAGGATGCCCTGGAGAAGCGCGGCGTCGACACCCGGGTGCTCACCGCCATCGACATCCGCGAGGTGGCCGAGCCGTTCATCCGCCGCCGCGCCATCCGCCATCTGGAGAAGGGGCGGCTGGTGATCTTCGCCGCCGGCACCGGCAACCCCTTCTTCACCACCGATAGCGCGGCGGCGCTGCGCGCCAACGAGATCCACGCCGACGTGGTGCTCAAGGCCACCAACGTCGACGGCATCTACACCGCCGACCCCAACCGCGACCCCAAGGCCGAGCTGCTGCCGCTGGTCACCTACCAGCAGCTGCTCGAGCGCAACCTGCAGGTGATGGACGCCGCCGCCATCAGCCTCTGCCGCGAGAACGACCTGCCTATCGTCGTCTTCAAGCTGCTCGAGCCGGGCAACATCCGGCGCGTGGTGTGCGGCGAGCGGGTCGGCTCGCTGGTGCGCACCGAAGCGCTGCCGGCGACCGCCGGCTGAGCACGGCTGCGTTAGACTTCCCGCCGAACACCTTGTGGGGGTGGGGCTTGGCCCGCCCGCGGGTGCTGGCCGCGGGCGTTTGCGCGAGCGGAAGGAGCTGGCGATGAAGGAGATGTTCAAGTCGATCGAGCAGAAGATGAAGCACGCCGTGGACCACTTCCACGACGAGCTCAAGCGGCTGCGGACCGGCCGCGCCTCCCTGACCCTGCTCGATCCCGTGGTGGTCGACTACTACGGCACGCCGACGCCCTTGAATCAGGTGGCCAACCTCTCGGTGGCCGATGCCAATCTCATCGTGGCGCAGCCCTGGGACCCCTCGAACATTCCCGCCATCCAGCGCGGCATCACGCAGGCCAACCTCGGGCTCAACCCGTCGAGCGACGGCAAGCTGGTACGCATCCCCGTGCCGCCGCTCACCGAGGACCGCCGCAAGGAGCTGGTGAAGAAGGCGCACGACGTCGCCGAGCATGCCCGCAACTCGGTGCGCCAGGTGCGCCGCGAGGGCAACGACCAGCTCAAGGCGAAGGAAAAGAAGCACGAGATCTCGCAGGACGAGGAGCGGCGGGGGCACGACGAGGTGCAGCGGCTGCACGACCACTACATCGGGCAGATCAACCAGACGCTGCAGCACAAGGAAAAGGACATCCTCACCGTGTAGTCGCCGGCGGAGGCGGGTGTCCGGCCCGCTCCCGCTGTTAGGCTCGCGACGGTGGCCGTCCACGCCCTCATCCCCGCCGCCGGTCGCGGCGAGCGCCTCGGCGGCAGCCTCCCCAAGCAGCTGCGCGAGGTCGCCGGCCGGCCGCTGCTTGTCTGGGCGGTGGCGCGATTGCAGGCGGCGGGAGTGGCGAGCTGCGTGGTGGCGGCGCCCCCCGACCTGCTCGACGTCGTCGGCGCGGCCCTCGCCGGCACCCCCGGCGTCAGCGTGGTGGCCGGCGGTGAGACGCGGCAGGAGTCGGTGGCGCGCGCCCTGGCAGCCAGCCCCGCCCTCGCCGACGACTGGATCCTGGTGCACGACGCCGCGCGCGCCGCCGTGCATACGCAGGACGTGGCGGCGACGATCGCCGCTGCCCGCGGCGCGGACGGAGCCGTCCTCGGGCGCCCCCTCACCGACACCGTGAAGCGGTTGCAAGACGGGCTGGTGGCCGCCACCCTGGACCGGGCGACCCTCTTCCGCGCCGAGACGCCGCAGGTCTTCCGCCGCCGGCTGCTCGATCTCGCGCTGGCGCGGGCGGCCGCCGCCGCCTTCGTCGGCACCGACGAGAGCTCGCTCGTCGAGCGGCTGGGCGAGGGGCGGGTGGTGCCGGTGGTGGCCCGCTTCCCCAATCCCAAGGTGACGTTTGCCGCCGATCTGCGGTGGGTGGAGGCGCTGCTGATGGGGCGTCCGGCGACGACCGAGGAGACCCCATGAGACTCCCGGGGGTGCCATGAGACTACGGATCGGCCAGGGCTATGACGTCCATCGGCTGGTTGCCGGGCGGCCGCTGGTGCTCGGCGGCGAGCAGATCCCCTGCGAGCGTGGCCTCGACGGCCACAGCGACGCCGACGTGCTGCTGCACGCGCTCGGCGACGCGCTGCTGGGCGCCGCCGGCCTCGGCGACCTCGGCCACTACTTTCCCCCCACCGACGAGCGCTGGCGCGGAGCGAGCAGCATCGACCTGCTGCGCCGCATCGTCGCGCTGGTGCGCGAGGAGGGGTGGCAGGTGCTGTCGTGCGACATGACGCTCATCGCCGAGGAGCCGCGCCTGGCGCCGTACCGCGACCGCATCCGGGCGCGGGTGGCCGAGGTGGTGGGCGCCGAGCTGGCGGCGGTGGGGCTCAAGGCGACCACCCACGAGGGGCTGGGAGCCCTGGGACGCGGCGAGGGGATGGCGGCGCTCGCCGTGGCGCTGCTCGGCGACGCCGACGACGAGGCGGGCGAGGGGTGACGGCGGCGTCCGAGATCGTCGCCGGCTTCCATCCGGTGCGCGAGGCGTTGCGCCGTCGCCCGCACGCGGTGCGGCGGGTGCTGGCCGGTGAGCGGCGCGGCGGGCCCCGCCTGCTCGAGATCGAGGCGCTCTGCCGCCGCCATGGCGTCCCCTGCGAGCGGGTGCCGGCGGCGGCGCTGGCGGCCCTCGGGGTCGCGGTGCACAATGGCTTCGCCGCCGAGGTGGCGCCCGAGCCGGGCGCCGCGACGGGGGGCGACCCCGACCTCGTGGTGCTGCTCGAGGACGTGCAGGACCCCAGGAACCTCGGCGCCCTGCTGCGCGTCTGCGACGGCGCCGGCGTCGGTCGCGTCCTGGTGCGTGACCGCGGCAGCGCGCCGCTCACCCCGACGGTGGCGCGCACCGCCGCCGGCGCCAGCGAATGGGTGCCCACCGAGCGCATCACCAACACCGCGCAGGCTCTCGAGCGACTCCGCCAGGAGGGCTTCTGGATCTACGGTGCCGCCGAGGGGGGGACGCCGCCCTGGCAGCTCGACCTCGCCGGCAAGGTGGCACTCTGCCTCGGCGGTGAGGAGAAGGGCTTGCGCCACCGTACCCGCGAGCTGTGCGACGGGCTCGTTGGTCTGCCGATGCGCGGCCGCGTCGCTTCGCTCAACGTCGCCACCGCCGCCGCCGCCCTGCTCTATGAAGCGGTGCGTCAGCGCACTTAGTCGGTTTGATGCTGCGGCGGTCGACGACGCTCCGTGCTCGGGGCGCAAGGGCGAAGCGATGGTGGAGGCGGATGGATTCGAACCACCGTAGGGCGATGCCCAGCAGATTTACAGTCTGCCCCCTTTGGCCACTCGGGTACGCCTCCAAAGAACCTGCTTCGACCCGACGACCCCGTCCCAGCCTGGAGCCGGCACCCGGAATCGAACCGGGGACCTACTGTTTACAAGACAGTTGCTCTACCGCTGAGCTATGCCGGCGGGGTGCCGCGATCCGGCCAAGCCCGCTGCGTCCGCTGCCCTGGTCGAGACATGGGCCAGGCCGGCCGCGGCGGGCGGCCTACTCTACAGGCGCTCCCGATCGCTCGCAAGGAGCCGCGGCGAGGCCGCAACCCCAAGACCCGGCTGCGCATGCGGTACACTCGCTGCGCCCTCGGCGGCTCCACGAGCGGGAGTAACTCAGGGGTAGAGTCACGGCCTTCCAAGCCGTTGGTCGCGGGTTCGAATCCCGTCTCCCGCTCCATTCCCCACCTTCGGTCGGTCGTGTTGCGGCGAGGGCTGGGAGTGAACGCGACTTGGCAACAGGATGAATCCGTGCGACTTGCGTCTCCGCGTTGACAATCCACCCCAGCTTCAGTACGTTTCGCCCCTCCCTGACCTGCCCCCGCCCGGCTCTCCGCCAGCTTGCGGTCGGGTTTTGCCCGGGTTCTTTCCTGGGATGCCGGGGGGAAAAGGACGGTTCTACGATTCCCAGCCGGTGTCCGCGACCCGCGCTTTTCTCCCGCGACGTGCTGCGCTTGAAGCGGCCGCCTCCCGGCTGGCCCTGGCAGCTCGCCGTCGCCGCCACGCTCTCCCTTGCCGGTCTGGGCTCCGAGGTCGCCTTTGCGGCGGGGACGCCTGCGAGCAGCACGACCCCGAACACCGCCAGCCAGCTCATCACGCCGCAGGGGTCGGCGACCCTCACCGAGAACGGCGACTTCGTGTCTTCAACGGCCGGGCTCAACCAGCCGTACCGCTACTACATCGAGGTGCCGCCTTCGCTGACCCGCCTGGTCGTCGACCTCTTCGACGCCGACGTTCTGGCCAATGCCGGCGATGCCGCGGCCGAGCGGGATCGCCCACTCACCGCCACCGGAAGTTGCGTCGAGTACACGCTGCGCAACCCGAGCGGCACGTCGGTGCGGCAAGTAGTGAAGGGCAACGGCGACTGCGCGGTGCCGATCCACGACAACAGCGGCGACAACACCTGGGCGAACTTCTACGACAGCGCCACGCACGGCACGACCCCGGCCTGGGCGGCAGCGGGAATCACCAGCGCCGACTTCGAGGTCGGCGGCCTCAACATCGCTCCGCCTTTCGGCACGGTTGCCGGCAGCTTCCTGATCGCCCACATCGTCCGCGACGGTGACGCCGCCACCTCGGGTCCCATCACGCCGGGAAACGCCGCCTGGGTCGAGCTCGACCAGGGCGACTGCAACGGCACGTCGTGTCGCTCCGCGGTGTTCTACCGCATCACCGGCGCCAGCGAGCCGGGCACGTATACCTTCACCTGGACGGGTTTCCCCGAGCAGGCGACCGGGGCCATCCAGCGCTTCACCAACGTCGACCCCACCGTGCCCATCAACGGGTTCGCTGTCGCTCAGGGGCTCGACAACGCCCCGACGGCGCCCACCCTCGCGACCACGGTCGCCAACACGCGGGTCCTCCGGCTCTTTTCCGCCGACAACACCTCGAACATCTGCCCCAACAGCGTCGCCACGCAGCGCTATTGCCAGGAGTCGAGCGCCACGCTGCCCGGCGCGGTGAGCAGCGCCGGTGCCGATGCGGCTCTCGCGGCGGCCGGCAGCACGGGCACGGCCAGCTTCGGGCTCACTGGCGCCGAAGGCTGGCGGGCGATGACGATCGCGCTCAACGGCACTCCCACCAACGTGGCGCCGGCCAGCGGCCACTGGGAGCTCACCGTCAGCATGACCTCCGCCGTCACCACGGGTGACGCGATCAACGCGTTCGGCTTGCGCGCTCACAACGGCGACCCGACGGCCGGCGGCACCGAGCTGCCGGTCTACACGGAGTCGTTCCACATCCTGGGCATCAACGACAACGATCGCAGCCGCAGCTACGACCTGTACCCGTACGTCACCTCGGGCTGCGAGGTCGACCTCAACGACTTCGACTTCGATACCAACCAGCCCGATCCCGGCGGCGGCAACCCCAACACCTCGCCCTTCGGATCCCACCAGCTCGTTCGCCGTGGTGGTGGTTTCACCTTCACGAGCGGGACGCTCTCGAACGACAACACCTGGTCGAACACCACCATCGGCGACGGAGTGAGCGAGAACTGGCCGGGCAGCCCGTATCAGGCCACGGGATACGGGCTGTGGACCCAGACCTCGACGATCGAGGACTACGGTTTCGGCAACTACGGCCCCCTCTATCTCGGTGACTTCAGCGCCGCCAATCCGCCGCCCACGAGCCAACCGCAGGCCAATAGCTTGCGGATCTACCTGCCCGCGGATGGCGGCGGTGCTCCGGTCAAGCCCTACGTGGTGCAGTCGCTGACCTGCCTCTCCAACTGCACCCCGGCGGTGGGCGTGACGACCAGGGTGCGCGTCGACATCCTGGTCGTCAACCCGACGATACG
>DASYUP010000266.1:0-9860 GCA_036001185.1 Thermoanaerobaculia bacterium | reverse complement strand
GCCCGTGGCGATCTCGACGTCGAGATCGCCACGTCGCTTCGCTCCTCGCGATGACGGAGTGGAGACTTCATGCCGCCAGCGCCTCGAGCAGCACTTCCTCGAGCTGGGCGGCGCTCTTCTGCCACGAGAAGCGCGCCGCCTGCCGGGGCCCGCGGGCGGCGAGCTCGGCGGCCAGCGACGAATCGGCGAGCAGGCGGCGCAGCGCCTCGGCGAGCTCGGCCGGCTCGTGGGGGTCGACCAGCAACGCCGCGTTGCCCACCACCTCCGGCAGGCTGCTGGTGCGTGCCACCACCGTCGGCACGCCGCACGCCAACGCCTCGGCGGCGGGCAGCCCGAACCCCTCGTAGAGGCTCGGGTAGATGAAGCAGCGCGCCGCCTGAAGCACGCGCAGGTGGGCGTCGTCGTCGAGGCGGCCCAGCAGCCGCGCGCCCTGGCCGCGCAGCCCTTCGAGCCGCGCCAGCAGCCGCCGGCTCTTCCAGCCGTAGCCGCCGGCGAGCAGCAGCGGCGGCAGCGGCACGTCCTCGTGCGGTAGCGACAGCCAGGCATCGACCAGCAGGCCGACGTTCTTGCGCGGCTCGAGGGTGCCGGCGTAGAGCAGGTAGCCCTCGGGGCAGCCGAGCTCGCGGCGGGTGGCGGCGATCGCCTCGGCGCTCGCCGGCGTGAAGCGCGGCTCGACGCCGGCCCAGATCACCCGCAGGCGGTCGGCGACCTCGGGGAAGAAGCGGCGCACGTCGGCCGCCGTAGCCTCCGAGTCGGCAACGATGCGGCGGGCGCGCGAGAGGCTCCTGGCGAGGAAGGGCACCTGCGTCAGCCGCACCTTGAGGCGGTGGGTCTCGGGCATCAGCAGGGTGGTGAGGTCGTGCACGGTGGTCACCGCCGGCAGGTCGCCGAGCAGCGGCAGTGTCTGCAGCGGCGACCAGAAGAGGTCGACGTCGCCGCGCGCCAGGCGCCGTGGCAGCCGCAGCTGCTGCCAGAGCAGGCCGTAGGGGGCGGGCTGCGCCTCGAAGGCGATGCCGTTCTCGCGCAGCCAGCCGTCCACGGTCGGCGGCCGATGCGCCATCGCCACCAGCTCGAAGCTGCCGCGGGCGGCCAGCGCGGTGAGCAGCGCGCGGGTGTAGACACCGATGCCGGTGGGCTCGTCGAGAGCCGCGCGCAGGTCGACGGCGAGACGGGGAGTGGGCCGCATCGGGTGAGTCAGCTCGACTTGGCAAGGCCAACGGAGGCCAATCGGGCGTGGGAAGGTGTGGGGCGCGGCGGGTCCCGTCCCACCCGCCGCGGGTCAGGACGTCGGCGCCTCGGCCCGCAGTATATCCGCAGCCTCGCGCCCTTCCCGGGCCGCCGCCGCACTCCACACCGCCGCCGTCGCCGCCGCGGCGCGCCGCCAGTCGAAGGCGGCGGCGCGCGCGTTGCCGCGGGCAGCGAGCTCGCGCCGCAGGGTGGCGTCGCCGAGCAGCCGCGCCAGCGCCGCCGCCCACGCTTCGGGGTCCCCGGCGGGCGCGAAGAGGGCCGCCTCGCCCGCCACCTCGCGCAGCACCGGCAGGTCGCTCAGCAGCGCCGGGATGCCGGCCGCGAAGGCCTCCACCACCGGCAGGCCGAACCCCTCGTAGAGCGACGGCAGCACCAGGAGCAGGGCGCCGCGGTAGAGGGCGGCGAGCTGGGGCGCCGGTACGTAGCCGAGGTGCACGAGCCAGCCCTCGGCGGTGCCAGCCGCCACCGCCGGCTGCAGCTCCTCGCCGTGCCAGCCCCAGCGGCCGCAGAGCAGCAGGGGCGGCGCCCCCGGAAGGCGGCGCCGCAGCAGCCGCCAGGCGGCGAGGAGCATCGGCAGGTTCTTGCGCGGCTCGAGGGTGCCGACGTAGAGGACATAGGCCGGTGGCGTACCGGCGGGGAGCTCGCCGGGTGTCAGGGCCGCGAGCTGCCCGGGCCCGTGGTGCACCGCCCTCACGCGCCCCGCCGCCACCCCCCGCGTCAGCAGCTCCTGGCGCACCGCCTCGCTGGGGGTGATCAGCATGCCGGCGGTGAGCAGGGTGCGCTCGAGGCCGGCGAGCAGGGCCGTCGCGGTGTCGGGGCGCGCCGCCTCCGGCAGCCGTTGCAGCGTGAGGTCGTGCACCGTGGCCACCCGCGCCCCGCGTGCGAAGCGGAAGAGGCGCGGCGGGATGAAGTTGGGAGCGAAGAGCACGCGGTTGCCGTCGGCGGCCACCAGCAGCGGCGCCAGGCGGCGCAGCAGCTGGCGCGCCCGCCAGGGCGGCACCACCAGCCCGTCGGGCGCGTCCCAGGTCACCCGCTCGATGGCGGGGCCTGCGGGTAGCACGACCACCGGCACCGGCGCGCCGGGGTCGCCCTCGACGAGGCTCTGGCCATAGAGGCGCAAGCGCAGCCCCGGGACGTCGGCGAGATGGGTGAGGAGCTGGTGGAGGTACCAGCCGACTCCGGTGAGCGGCTCGTAGAACGAGTTGACGTCGACGGCCACGGTGAGCCCGCGGGTGGCGCGGCGGCGGCGGATGGCGCCCACCCCCTCGGCGAGCCAGCGGGCGGTCCGGCGCAGCCGGCGCGGCGAGGCGAAGCGGCGCGCCGCCAGGGCCCATTTACCCACTGCCCCGCGACCGGGCGCTTCCGGGGGCGTCCCGGCATCCGCCATCCCCGGCGGCCGCTCGCGCGGCGCCGGCGGTTCCGCGGGACCCTCTTCGCGTGTCATCGGGATGGTGGCGGAGAGTGTATCGTGCGCCCGATGCAGGAAGCCGACGACGCCGAGCGCGAGCGCGTGGCGGCGGTGCTCGAGCAGCTGCGCGCCGGGGTGCGCCAGCGCCGCGCCGAGCTGGCCACGCTGGGCTCGCTGTCCAGGGAGGGCCCCCTTTCCACTGACGGCGGCGACAGCGGCGTCGAGATGCAGGGCCGGCTGCTGGCGCTGCGGCAGAGCGAATACGTGCGCGAGCCGGTGCCGACGTCGCACCGCCAGGGCCTCGGCCGCTGGATCGTGCTGGTCAAGAAGGCGGGCTACCAGCTGTTCGGCAAGTGGCTGGTGCGGCCGCTGCTCGAGCAGCAGAACGCCTTCAACCAGGCGACCTCGGTGGCGCTGCAGGAGCTGGCGGAGAACGAGGAGCGGCTGGCGCGCCAGGTGCGGGAGCTCCAGGCGCAGCTCGTGGCCCTGCGCGGTGCCGGCGAGCGGCGGCCCGGCGCGGGGGGGGCTTGATCGACGGCGGCGGGCGGCGGGTCTGCATCTGCGCCACGCAGGTGCCGTTTGCCTGGGGCGGGGCCGAGATCCTCGTCGACTGCCTGCGCGACCAGTTGCGCGCCCGCGGCTTCGAGGCCGACGTCGTCACCCTGCCCTTCCAGTGGCCGACGCGGCTCGACCTGCTGCAGTCGTCGCTCGCCTGGCGACTGCTCGACCTGCGGCAGGTGGACGGCAAGCGCGTCGACCTCGTCATCGCCAGCCGCTTTCCCTCGTATCTAATCCGCCACCCCAACAAGGTGGTCTGGCTGATCCACCAGCTGCGGCAGGTCTACGACCTGCTGGGCACCGGCTACAGCGACTTCGACCCGCGGCAGGCGGCCGACGCGCGGGCGATCGAGATGGTGCACGGGATGGACCGCCGTGGCCTCGGCGAGGCGCGAGCGGTGTTCACCATCTCCGCCAACGTGGCGGCGCGCCTCGAGAAGCACAACGGCATCGCCGCCCGCGTCCTCCACCCGCCGCCGCGCCTCGACGGCCGGTTGCGCGGCGGCGCGTTCGGCGACTACGTCTTCACCATCGGCCGGCTCGACGAGATCAAGCGCGTCGAGCTGCTGGTGCGCGCCGTGGCCCACACCGCGAGCCCCGTGCGGGCGCGCATCGCCGGCACCGGCCCCGAGCGCGAGGCGCTGGGAGCGCTGGCGGCGCGGCTGGGAGTCGCCGAGCGGGTCGACTTCCTCGGCTTCGTCGAGGACGCCCAGGTGGTGGAGGAATACGCCGGCTCCCTCGCCGTCTACTACGCCCCCTACGACGAGGACTACGGCTTCGTCACCGTCGAGGCCTTCCAGGCCGGCAAGCCGATGGTGACCACCGCCGACGCCGGCGGCGTGCTCGAGCTCGTGGTCGACGGCGACAACGGGCTCGTCGGCCCGCCCGAGCCGCGCGAGATCGCCGCCCGCCTCGACCGCCTGTGGCGCGATCGCGCGCTGGCGCAAAGGCTGGGGGAGGCCGGGCGCCAGCGGGTGCGCGACATCGCCTGGGATCGCGTCATCGCCGAGCTCACGGAGACGATTGCATGACGGCGCGGCCGCGCGTCGCTTACGTCAGCCCGCTGCCGCCGCAGCGCTCCGGCATCGCCGACTACTCGGCGGAGCTGCTGCCGCCGCTGGCCGCTCTCGTCGACGTCGATCCGGTCACCGGCGAGGGCGGTGACGTGGGCGCGACGGTGCAGCGCAGCGACGTCGCCCTCTACCATCTCGGCAACAACCGCGACTTCCACGCCGGCATCTACCGCCACCTGCTGGCGCACCCGAGAAACAAGCCCGCCGTGCTCGTGCTGCACGAATACGTCTTGCATCACCTGGTGCGCGACGTCACCCTGCACGCCGGCGACGCCGCCGGCTACGTCGAGGCGATGCGCTGGTGCTACGGGCGTACCGGCGAGGCGATGGCGCGGCGGGCGGTGGCCACCGGCGTGCCGCTCGACCCCTTCCGCTACCCGCTCTTCGAGCGCGCCGTCGACGCCGCCGCGGCGGTGATCGTCCACAACCGCACCACTGCCGCGCGGGTGCTGGCCAGCCGGCCGCAGGCGCGGCTGACGGTGGTGCCGCACCACCTCGCCCTCGACGCGCTGCCGGCCACGGCGCCGGCCGAGGCGCGGGCGCGGCTCGGCATCCCCGCCGGCGCCTTCGTCGTCGCCACCTTCGGCTTCCTCACCGAGGCCAAGCGGCTGCCGGTGCTGCTGCGCGCTTTCCAGCGGCTGCGCCGGGAGACGGCGGCGGGCGCGCAGGCGCGGCTGCTGCTGGTGGGCGAGGTCTCGCCGCACTACGACTTCGCGCGCCTCGCCACCGTCGAGCTGCGTGGCGGCGTCGAGGTCACCGGCCGCCTCGACCTCCCGCGCTTCCTGCTCCACATGGCGGCGTGCGACGTGGCCGTCAACCTGCGACACCCCACCGCCGGCGAGACTTCGGGCACCTTCATCCGGCTGCTCGGGCTGGGCAAGTCGGTGGTCGTCTCGCGCACCGGCGCCTTCGCCGAGATCCCCGACGGCTGCTGCGCCAAGGTGGACCTCGACGAGGATGAGGAAGAGCTGTTGCTCGCCACCCTCGCGGCGCTCGCCGGCGACGCCGAGCTGCGCCGCGCGATGGGCGAGGCGGCGCGCCGCCACGTGGCGGCGCACACGCCGGAGGCGTCGGCCGCCGCCTATGCGGAGGTGCTGCGGCAGGCTGTCGCCGAGCGCTGGACGGCGGCGCCGTCGCCGCCACCGCTCGCCGCCTATCCCCCCCACGATCTCTTCGCCGAGCTGGTGCGCGCGACGAGCGCGCAGCTCGCCGGCCTCGGGGCGGGCGACGACGGGGAGGCGCTCGCGGCGGCGGCGGAGGCGATGGTCGAGCTCGATCTCGACGCCGCGGGACGGAAAGCGGGCCGGTGAGCGAGCCGGGCGACGCGAGCGGCGCGCCTTCCCTGGATGCCGCAGCGGCGCGCCCGGAGGCGGCGCCACCCGCGTCGCGCCGCCGACGCCTTGGCTGCGGGCTCGCGGCGCTCGCGCTTCTCCTCGCCGCCCTCGGTCATTGGGCCTGGTGGTATCGCGCGCGGCCGCACGACCTCGCGCCTGTCGACTCTCGGTTGCTCGCCGACGCACCGGTTCTGGCGCCGAACGGGGCGCTCTCGGTGCGGCTGTGGATCCCGTTTCCGCACCAGAACCTCGGCACCCTCGGTGCCGCGGTAGGCCCGCGGCAACAGGTGCTGGCGGCGGCGGCACGACTCGCCGGCCTACCCAACCCGGCGATCCCCAGGCTCGGTCCCTTCGGCATCCCGCCGGCGCGCGAGCTGCTCATCGCCGCCAGCCCCGACGGCCGGCAGGTCGAGGCGAGCCTGCGGCTCTACCCGGCGGCGGCGCTGATGCTGCGGCTCTCAGGCTGGCTGGCGCGCAACTCCTGGCTCGTGGGCGGCACTGTGCGGCTGCGCGGCGGGCCGGCGGAGGTAGTGTGGGAGGGGTGGACCTGGCGTCTGCGCGCCGGGCTCCCCGCGGACGCTGGAGGCGCCACGGCGGGGCAACCGCCTGCACGCGCTGAGGCGGACCGCGCGCCCGCTTTCGCTCTCGTCGACCTCGCTGCACCGTCGCCGCCGCTGCCCGCCGGCCGCTATGCCCTCCGTGGCGAGGGCGCCGACCTGGTGTGGAGACTGGGCATGCCGCTGGCCAAGCCGCCGCAGGCCGATCCGTCGCCGCCGGTGATCCTCGTCTGGGTCGATCGGCGCCCGACGCCGCGTCACCAGGCCGAGGCCCTGCTCATCCTCGAGTCGGAGGGCGGCGGGCTGCTCGCCGAGCTCCCCTCGGCAGCCGCCTGGGCGTTTCCCGTGGGGGCCATGCAGGTCCTGCCCGGCGGCAGCATCCTGCGGCAGCTCACCGACGTGCGCCCGCAGCCTTTCGGTGGGGGAGAGCTCGCCGCCACCGACCGCGCCGCCGGCGAGCGAGCGCGGGCGCTTGCCGGCACCTGGCTGCCGCTCGCTGCCGGGGAAAGCGCGCCGCCGCTGTCGCTGGGCGGCTGGCTCGCCGTCGACCCCGCCGCCACGCACGCCGAGCGGCTCCATCGCCTGCTGGCGGAGCTGCCCCTGCTCGGCGAGGAGGAGGCGCAGCGCTGGGGCGACGTCGCCCTCGTGCTGCGCGCGGCGCACGGCTACCGCACCCTCTCCTGCTGGCTCGCCGCCGACGGCAGCCGTGGGGAGCTGAGGCTGCATCGGTAGAGGACCTCGGGCGGTGTCGCCGCTATCCGGGAGAGCGAAGGCGCGGTAGCGCGGCCCGCATCTCGTCGTCGCTGAGGCCCAACTTGGGCGCCGCCGCGACGAGGGCTTCGAGGTCGACCGGGTAGAGGTTGCGTCGCGCGGGATCGGCGAGACCGACGATGTTGCGCGGCGCGATGGTGTCCGTGACCCAGGCGGGGAAGGTCGCGGGGTCTTCGCGGAACCGCCGGGTGGCGGTCGCGAAGGCGTGCTCGAGCTCGGGCTCGCCGGCGCCGAGGAAGCCCCGCCAGCACCAGCCAGCGGCGGGCGGCTCCAGCAGCCGCTGCCGCACCTCCTCGAACGACACGGTGGCGAAGTAGAGGAAGGCGGCGGCGGCGAAGGCTGCGAAGTCGCCCCGCGCCGCGTAGGCGAGGGCCACCAGTCGCTCGATCTGGTCGGCCTCGCAGGCGAGCAGGGCGTCGTAGTCGGCGAGAGATCCCTCGCCGCCGAGCAACAGGCCGGCCAGCCGCTCGACGGCGAGGAAGCTCCAAGCGAGGCCGGTGGAGAAGAGCGGGTCGGTGAAGGCGAAGGCGTGTGGCACCAGCGCCCAGCGCGCGCCAGCCGCGCGACCGAGTCGGTGCTGCACGCGCGGCACCCAGCGCGGCCCGCTGACGAAGGCCGCGCCGGCGAGCTGCGCGCCGAGCGTTGGGTAGCGCGCCAGCAGCCGATGCCAGGCCTTCTCCGGATCGGCGGCCGGGGCGAGGCCGTGCGCCGTCGGGTCGCCCTCGACGACGAAGCCGCAGCTCGCCACCCCATGGTCGAAGGGGAGGACGTACATCCATCCCTCGGCGAGCAGGTGGTGCACGGCGGCGCGATCGTCTGGGTAAGGACCGGGTTGGATCCGCGCGCCAGCCGCGCTGGCGGCGGCGGCGAACGAGCCGGCGCCCTCGACGTGCGCGTAGAGCAGGCCAGTGTCCAAGGCCTGCGCCGGTGTGCCGGCTGGGAGTTGCAGCGCCTTGGCGAGGAAGCCCCCCGGCCCGCTGGCGTCGACGACGAAGCTGGCGCCGGCGATGAGGCGCCCGGCGTCGTCCTCGCCGGCGAGCCGCAGCCTGCCCTCGCTTTCCTCGCAGCCGTCGAGCCGCACCCCGTCGACGTATCGCACTCCCGCCGCGGCGGCGGCGGCGACCAGGTGGGCGTCGACGTCGGCGCGCAGCCAGTGAGCATCGGCGACGGCGTCGTCGGGGCTCGCCGCTACCAGCAGCCGGCGCTCGTTGGCCTCGCCGTTGGCGAAGGGCTCGCCCGCGGCGTGCGAGTAGAACGTGAAGCCGCGCTTGAGGCCGCGCCGCAGGTGCGGTAGCCGCGCCCGCCAGCGCCCGTAGCTCGCCAGGTCGCGCAGGTCGGGCATGCCTCGTGTCGCCAGCCGCTCGAGGGCGAGGGCGGCGAGCGGCGTCGACGACTCGCCGAGGGCGAAGCGCGGGTGGTGGCCGCGCTCGACGAGCAGCACCCGACAGCCGCCCTTCGCCAGCGCCCGGGCGAGTACCGAGCCGGCGCAACCCGAGCCCACCACCGCGACGTCGAAGTCGCCGAGGTGGCGCGCCGCCGCCCGGGTCACGCGCAGCGCTCGCAGGCGACCGGCGGCTCGTCGGCGCCGCGGCGATTCATCCGCTCGAGTCGCGCCCGGCGTGCCGGCGCGCAGGCGGCGCACGCGAAGAGCCGGTCGAGGTCCCAGGTGTCGAGGGTGACGCCGCCGCCGCCGAGCGCCAGGCAACGGGCAAAGGCCTCCTCGACGACCGCAGGTGCGGGCGGCACGAAGTCACCAGTGGCCGCCAGTCGTCGCAGCGCCTCGCCCTCGCCGCGCACCGGGATGAGCGATACGTGCTCGACTCCGTGAGCGAAGGCCCAGGCCGTGGAGCGCTCCGCCCACAGCGCCGCCTCCCCCGACGGCACGAACGGCGCGCCCACCAGCACGAAGGCGCGTACCCCGACGCCGAGAGTGCGCAGCCGCTCGGCCCCGGCGGCGAAGTCGTCGAGCGTCATCGCCTTGCCCAGCCGCGGCAGCGCCGCGGGGTGCACCGTCTCGAGCCCCATCGCCACCTGCAGGCGCGCGCCCCCACGCGCCAGTCGCGCCGCGAAGCGCGCACAGCGATCACCCACCAGTCGCGGATGGCACTCGACGATCACCTGCGCGAAGGGAGCCAGCAGCACCGCCAGGGGCTCGTCGTCCGCCGCCGGCACCGCCCGCTCGGCGAAGAAGTTGCTGGCGTTGTAGAGCTTGACCTGGCAACCGGTGGGCAGGGCGCCCGCCGCCTCGAGGGCGAGCGCGAGCTGCGCCGGCAGCGCGCCCGCCGGAGTCGGCCCGTCGAGCGTGTGCCGCCAGAGGTCGCAGAAGACGCAGCCGAAGGGGCACTCGGCGCCGGCGAGGAAGACGGTGAGCACCGGTGCCTGGCTGCCGTCCGGCTGGCGTTCCTCCTCCCACGAGGTGCCCAGCGGACGCCAGGGGTCGACGATCGGCTTGCCGCGGCGCAGGGCGTGAACGGTCGCCGTGTCGAGGCCGCCGACCGCCCCCAGCGGAGCCGGTTGCTCCGCCATCGTTAGGTTCGCGCGGCGGCCGACACCGATCCCCGCGGCGCGGTGGCCACCGCCGCGAAGTGCTCGCGGTAGCGCTGCTCGGGCAGCGCCAGGCGCGCCGCCAGCGCCGCGCCACCGGCGCCGTGCTGGAAGCGCCGCTTGGGGAAGAGCGGCAGCTCGACTCCGAGGTGGCGGCGCAGCCCGCGCGCCAGCACCTCGCCCTTCAGCGCGTACAGTCGCTCGTGGCTGCCGGCGGCGAGCGCCGCGAACGGGATCGCCTCCGCCACCGCCACCACCGCCGGCCGGGTGAAGGGGCTGAAGGGCAGGAAACCGAAGCGCCGCGCCGGTGCCCACCCGCGCACGCAGCCGCGGCTGTGGCCGCCGCTGTAAGTGAGCGAGTGCTTGA
>DASYUP010000265.1:0-5044 GCA_036001185.1 Thermoanaerobaculia bacterium | reverse complement strand
TGGCCCGCCCGGCCGGTGGGGGAGCTCGACAACGTCGTCGCCCACGGGCAGACGATCGAGCTCCCTGCCGCCCGCGCGGGCGCGCGGCAGCTCGTGCTCCTCGGCGCCGCCAGTAACGGCGACTCCCGCGGCGAGGTCACGGTCACCTACAGCGATGGCTCGATCACGCGAGCCCCGGTGGTGTTCCACGACTGGGTGGTCGGCGAGGGTGACGACCCGGGCACGCTCGGCAACCGCATCGTCGTCGAGACGCCGTACCGCAACGACAGCGGTGGCGGGCGCCAGGCGCTTCGCACGTGCATCTTCGCGGCGGCGCCGATCGCCCTCGACGCGGCGAAGAGCGTCACCAGCATCTCCCTGCCGAAGACCAGCGGCGGCGTGATGCACCTGTTCGCCTGGGCGTTCAGGCCGTGATGGCTAGGGTGGCGGCGGGTTAGACTGGCGTGGTTGAGAGTCACCTTCCTCAACCCCTCCGACGACACTGACGCCTTTTTCGCCACCATGGTGGCGTTCATGCGCCGGGCGGCCGATGACCTGGGCATCGAGCTCGAGGTCCTCGACTGCCATCGCAGCACGACCACCATGCGCGAGCGCGCCCGTGCACTGTTCGGGCGGCCGGTGGCCCCCGAGTACCTGCTGCTCGCCAACGAGCAGAGTCTCGTCGTCGAGCTCCTGCCGCTGGCTGACGCCCGCGGCATCAAGACTCTGCTGTTCAACGAGGGCTTGATGGTCCCCGACCGCCAGGTGCTCGGCCACCCCGGGGAGCGCCACAAGAGCTGGCTCAGCGAGCTGGTGCCCGACGATCGTGCCGCCGGTCATCTCCTCGCCCAGAGCCTCATCGCCGCGGCGCGGCGCCTGCATCGCGGCAACGGTGCCGTCACCCTCGCCGGCCTCGGCGGCACGTACACGTCGAGCTCGCTGCTGCGCATCAACGGCCTGCGCCAGGCGGTCACCGAGAGCGCCGACGTCACTCTTTTCGAGGTGGTCCCCGCCAACTGGGAAATCGACCGCGCACGGCGGGAGACCGCGCGCCTCCTCCAGCTGCAGCCCGACCTGCACGTCATCTGGGCGGCAAGCGACCTCATGGCGCTCGGCGCCGCCGAGGCGCTGCAGGCGGCAGGCAAGACTCCCGGCGTCGACGTCGTCGTCGGCGGGGTGGACTGGGCACCGTTCGCGCTGGAGAAAGTCCGCAGCGGCACCTTCGCGGCCTCCGTCGGTGGCCATTTCCTCGACGGTGCCTTCGCCCTCGTCCTTTTCCACGATCACCACCGGGGCCTGACGTTGCCCACCAACGTCAAGTCGCACCTCGCGCTCGCCACCCGCGAGAACGTCGAGCGGTGCGAGCGGGCGCTGGCGCGGCGGGCCGAGGTCGACTTCCGCCGGTTCTCGAAGGCGGAGACGCCGGGCCTCGCGAGCTACCCGTTTTCCGTCGACGCCGTGCTCTGAACCGCGGTCGCACTCGGCGGGGCACCGCGGTCTGCTGAAAGCCGCGCCGCATCCGCTGCGCCGCGCGCTATGCCCGCCGCAGGGCCAGCGGCGTCTCCGGCTGCAGCGCGCGCAGGTACTGGCGGTCGAAGGCGGCGAGCTGGCTCTCGAGGTCGGCGTAGGGGCCGGGCTGCCAGGCGCTCGACACCACGCCCTTGTAGGCGTTGGCGCACAGCTCCCAGTCCTGGCGGTTGGTGAGGTCCCAGAAGTCGATCGCCGGCTGCGGGTCGAAGCCGGGGGCGGCGATGGCGTCGGGGTGGAAGAACCAGTCGCAGACGATACGCGTGCGGTCGATCGCCAGACGCTGGCCGCGATGCACCAGCACGTAGTCGGGGTGGAAGGAGAGGAAGGCGCTGGGGAAGAGCGTGTAGTAGTAGACGCGCCCGCGCTCTTCCGCCGAGAGGTCGGCGAACGGCGGTGCGCAGCGCTCGCCGTGCATGGTCATGCTGCCCTCGGGGTTGCTCATCCACATCGGCCCGCCGAGCACCGGGCCTTCGTCGAGGTCGTTCTCGGTGTTGCGATAGGGCGTGAGCTTGTTGAGGTGCGGGTGCACGTTGGGGCAGTGGTAGCACTCGCTGTAGTTGTGGAAGAAGAGCTTCCAGTTGGCCTCCACCTCGTAGACGGTCTGATGCACCGAGCGCAGCTCGGGCAGCCGCCAATGCGTGAACTTGCCCTGCAGGGCCGGCAGCGCCTCGGCGAAGGGCGCGGGGTCGGCGCCGAGGTTGAGGAAAAGGAAGCCCTGCCAGTCGGCGAGCGCCACCGGGTGTAGCGGGTAGTCGGCGCGGTCGAAGCCTGCCACTCCCTGCATGTTGGGCGCCGCCCGCAGCGCGCCGTCGAGGCCGTAGGTCCAGGCGTGGTAGGGGCACTGGATGGCGGTGCCGAGGGTGCCGGCGTGCTCGCTGCACAGCCGCGTGCCGCGGTGGCGGCAGTGGTTGTGGAAGGCGCGGATCTCGCCCGTGCGGTCGCGGAGCACGACGACGCTCTCGCGCCCCACCTCGAAGGTGAAGTAGCTGCCCGGCCCGGCGAGCTGCGAGACGTGGCCGGCGAGCAGCCACGAGCGGCTGAAGATGCGCTCGTGCTCGAGCCGGAAGATCTCCTCCGAGGTGAAGTACTCGCGAGCGAGGGTGTGCTGACCGCGGGAGCTGCGTTCCTTCATCGCGAGGCCCTTTCCTGTTTCTTCGTCGTCGCCGGCGGCGCGGCGCGCGTGTGGCGGCCCGGCGCCCGGCCGGCGGGGGGAGTGAAGCCGAGCCGGCCGGAGATGCGGTCGGCGACCTTGGGCAGCAAGGCGATGAGCTGCCGCACCCGTGCCTGGTTGAGGCGGGCGCGAGGACCGCCGACGCTCACCGCCGCCACCACCTCGCCGCCGGCGCCGCGGACCGGCACGCCGACGGCGAGGAAGCCGGCCTCCAGCTCCTCGCTGGCGAGGGCCCAGCCGCGCTCGCGCACCCGCGCCAGCTCGCGCCGCAGCGCCAGCGGATCGGTGATGGTGCGGGCGGTGGCGGCCGCCAGCGGGCTGCCCAGCAGCTGGTCGAGCGCCGGCGCCGGCAGGTGGGCGAGGAGCACCTTGCCGGTCGAGGTGGTGTGCGCCGGCCAGCGCGTCCCCAGCGACGGCATGCTGCCCACCACGTAGTCGCCGGCGGCCTCGTCGAGGATCAGCACGTCGCGCCCCACGAGCACCTCGAGGGTCGCCGTCTCGCGAGTGGCGAAGGCGAGGGCCTGCAGCTCGGCGCGGCTGGCGGCGTGGAGACCGCTGGCCCCCAGCGCCCGGCTGCCGAGGGCGAGCAGCTCGGGGCCCAGGCGGTAGCCGCGGGACTCGGGCAGCCGCTCGAGCAAACCCTCATTCACCAGGGCGGAGAGCAGGCGATAGGCCGTCGTCTTGTTGAGGCCGGCGAGGGCGGCGAGCTCGAGCAGGCGGAGCACGGGACGCTCGGCGGTGAAGGCCTTGAGCAGGCCGAGGGCCCGCTGCACCGCCTGGGTGCCGGGATAGGAGCCCCGGCCACCGGCGGTCTCCCGCCCGGCCGCTTGCAGAGCCGTCGCGCGCATCCCCCCAACGATGCCCCGGCGGCGCCGTCGCGTCAAGGGGGATCGTTCGCATAATGCAACCCTGCGGTTCACATTGTGAAATACCCCTTGCTTCCGGCGGCGCCCTTCCGGTAGCTTCGGCCGGCCGCCACCCGCGCTCGGACCACCATGCCCGTCCCCTCGCCCTTCCACCCGCGCACCTCGCCACTGTGCACCAGCTATCGCTGGAAGGACTGGTCCGGCTACGCGGCGGTGTGCAGCTACGACACCACCCACGACCGCGAGTACTTCGCCTTCCGCGAGTCGGCCGGGCTGCTCGACGTCAGCCCGCTGTTCAAGTACGAGGTCTACGGGCCCGACGCCGCCGCCCTGCTGTCGCGCATGATGGTGCGCGACGTCAGCAAGCTGAAGGTCGGTCGCGTCGGCTACAGCTGCTGGTGCGACGACTACGGCAAGGTCATCGACGACGGCACGGTGACCCGCCTCGACGAGGACTACTACCGGGTGACCGCCGCCGATCCCACCCTGCACTGGCTGCGGGCTGTGGGGCGCGGGATGAAGGTCACCCTCGAGGACAGCAGCGCCCGGCTGGCCGCCCTGGCGCTGCAGGGGCCGCGCTCGCGCGAGATCCTGCGCGCCGTCGCCGACGCTGACATGGATGCCCTCAAGTTCTTCGGCGCCACCCGCGCCAACATCGCCGGTATCCCCGGCTGGATCACCCGCACCGGTTACACCGGCGACCTCGGCTACGAGGCGTGGGTGGAGAAGGCCGAGGCGCCGCGGCTGTGGGACGCGCTGATGGAGGCCGGCCAGCCGCACGGCATCACCCCCGCCGGTCTCGACGCCCTCGACGTCTCGCGCATCGAGGCGGGCTTCATCCTCCTCGGCGTCGACTACTTCAGCGCCCCCAAGGTGGTGCTCGAGGCGCGCAAGTCCACCCCGGACGAGATCGGCCTCGGCTGGCTGGTCGACCTCGAGCGGCCGCGCTTTCCCCGTTTCATCGGCCGCGACGCCATCGAGGCCGAGCGCACGCGCGGCGCCGCCTGGGCGCTGGTCGGGCTGGAGGTCTCTTGGGAGGCGCTGGAGTCGCTCTACGAAGGCTTCTCGCTGCCCCCCAACCTGCCAGCGACGGCCCGCCGCGACGGCCTGCCGGTCTACGACGGCGAGGGCAAGCAGGTGGGGAAGGTGACCAGCCACACCTGGTCGCCCATCCTCAAGAAGTACATCGCGCTGGCCTCGCTGCTGGCGCCTCACGCCAAGCCGGGGACCGTGCTGCAGATGGAGCACACGGTGGAGTTCGAGCGCAGGAAGGTGCCGGCGAAGGTGGTGAAGACGCCGTTCTTCGATCCCGAGAGGAAGAGGAAGCCGTGATCGGAGTCGGAGCGGCAGTGGCTGGCGTGACTGGGCCGGGCGCCGGGCTCCACGGGTCCCCGCTTGCGGGGGGAGGGACCCACGGAGCCGCGAAGCGGCGGCGCCCGCTCAGGCGGGCGCCCGAGCGAAGCGAGGCCGTGGGCAAGCCGTCCGTGCTCGGCGCCGA